>CAXBOL010000004.1:0-27049 GCA_963977295.1 uncultured Opitutaceae bacterium | reverse complement strand
CAACGTCGGATCGCGGGCGAGAGGTGGACCCTAGTTATGGGAGGCCGCTTGTGAGCATTTGGAACTATGCGAAGCGATGGCAGGCTCCTCCGCGGGAGGTCGCGGTGACCATGGGCGAGGGCAACACGCCGTTGATTCGATCCACCAGAATTGGTCCGGCGCTGGGGTTGAACAATCTGTGGTTTAAATACGAAGGCGGTAATCCGACGGGGTCCTACAAAGATCGTTTTGCAGCGGCGGCGGTGACTCACCTTTTGCAGGAGGGGAAACGGCTGTGTTTGGGCACTTCCAGTGGGAACACGGGGGCGGCAGTGGCGGCGTATTGTGCCCGGGCGGGAATTGCGTGCCATCTGGCGATTGTGGAAGGTGCCCCGGAAGCGAAACTCCGACAAATGCGAGCGTATGGCGCACGGCTCTATCGAGTGAAGGACTTTGGGAAGTCCGCGACGGTCAATGCAGCGGTTATGTCGGGCCTGCGGGAATTGGCGCGAGAATTGGACGCTGGATTTGAGGTGAGTGCATTCGCGCTTTCCCCGAGGGGGATGGCGGGCGTGAAGACAATCGGTTACGAGATCGCTGATGCGTTGGACGGTGAAATCGTCGAGGTTTTTAGTCCGGCGGGAGGAGGAGGATTAACTTTGGCGGTCGCGCGGGGTATTGAGGAAATTGGTCGAGGCGGACGAGTGCATTGCGTGCAACCACGCGGAAACGATACCATTGCTTCCGCGTTGCGTGATGGGGGAGGTCGAGCAGGGGCGGTCGCTTCAACGACTGCGATCAGCGGTCTGCAAGTGGGCAGTGTGCTGGATGGTGATCACGTGATTCAGGCCTGTCGGAAGCAGGGGGGCACGGGATACGTGGTGGCGGATGAGGCGGTGTGGGCGTGGCAAGCGAAGTTGGCGCAAGATGAGGGTATTTTTTGTGAACCCGCTGGGGCGGTAGCGTTGGCGGGAGTGGCTGATGCTTGCCGTCGAGGAGAATTGGATACGGCGGCGCATGCGGTTTGTCTGGTGACGGGAGTGGGTTTCAAGGACGAGCAGTCGATGGCCGCGATGAGTGGTATCGGACCGACGACGATGTTGTCTAATTTCGAAGAATTTTCGGCGGCAGTTAAAGCTGCGTTATGAGCTAAATAAATTTTAAAGATGATAATAGGAATGATGAGAAGTGTGCTGGCAGTCGTGAGTTTGATGATAGCACTTGAGGCCGCCGGCGAGCAAGTGACCGATATCGGTTCGCGGCGGGAGTTGTTCGTGGAGGACAGTTTGATCGAGCGATTAGAGGGGGGCGCGGAGCTACGCCTGCACCGACCGGTGCCGCAGGAAATCGCGATTGTCCATGATGCGGACTGGGAGGGCACGGGAAGTGGCTACCACAGCATCTTCGAGGACGATGGACTTTACCGAATGTATTACAAGGCGTGGCAGCTGAATCCATTGAATGCGGCGCAACGTGACCCGAACGAGAAGCCGAATCCGTTGGTCTGCGCTTACGCCGAAAGTGACGACGGAATTCATTGGCGTAAACCCGCATTGGGGCTGAATGTGTTTAATGGCAGCACGGCCAACAACATCGTGATGTTGAGCGGTCCGGTGGGATCCATGGTGGTGGATGCCGGTCATCCGGCGGTGTTCAAAGACAGCAATCCGGCGGCACCGATCGACGCGCGCTACAAGGCATTTTTTCGCTCGAAAGAGGAACCAGGGCTGTTGGCCTTTAAGTCATCGGATGGTGTTAACTGGATGCCCATGGCCGATGGGCCCGTGATCACCGATGGCGCATTTGATTCCCAGAATCTGGCGTTTTGGGATGAAGTCGCGGGATGCTATCGGGCTTACTGGCGGGCCTTCACTCCGCCGGAGAAAGAGGGCGATACAGGACTGCGGTCCATCCGCACCGGCACGTCTTCGGACTTCATTCATTGGGAAAATATCGCGGATCTCATTTACGCTGATTCGCCGGCCGAGCAGCTTTACACCAACCAGATCAAACCGTATTACCGCGCGCCGCACTTACTGATCGGATTTCCCAATCGGTATCTCGAGCGAGGCCACGAACATGAGCCACCGCAGGATGCCGCGACCGCGCGGATTGCGGGCAACGCCTCCGGTGCAGAAAGTAGCGCGGAATGGTCGGAGTCGATGAAGGCCCTGCCGGAATATGAACACCGGATGTATCGAGCGGAAGCGCGCGAGCGTTACGGCGCCGCGTTGACGGAAGCCTTGCTCATGGCGAGTCGTGATGGCGTGCATTTCAAACGTTGGAACGATGCGTTTTTACCGCCCGGTATTGAGCGTCCGGGCACGTGGAACTACGGGCATCAATACTTGGCTTGGCATGTCGTGGAGACAGCGTCCGCGCTGTCGGGCGCGCCCAATGAATTGTCGCTCTACGCGGTGGAAAGTTACTGGACCGAGCCGGGAAGTGCGCTGCGGCGCTACACCTTGCGGTTAGACGGGTTTGTCTCGGTGCGTGCCCCGATGTCGGGCGGTGAATTGGTGACGAAACCGATTCGGTTTCAGGGGAGTCAATTGGCACTCAATTTCGCGACTTCAGCGGCGGGAAGTGTGCGGGTGGAAGTTCAGAGCGAAGCGGGTGCGCCGCTGCCGGGATTCGCCTTGGCTGACTGTGTGCCACTTTATGGTAACACCGTGGATCGCCCGATCGCGTGGACGGGGGGGCGCAGCTTAAGCGATATCGCAGGGCAGGCAGTGCGGTTGCGGTTCGTGCTGCAGGACGCCGAAGTGTTTGCGTATCAATTCAACGGTGAGAATTGACGGTGAGGCACGGTTTTTCTTGGCCCACTAAATTACACTAAATGACACGAAATCGTGAAGTAGGGCGGACGGTCTGGGCCGCCTTCCCGACCCTTTGGATTTAACCTGAAATCCGCAGTCAAATGTTAACGCGGAGACACGAGGGCAGCAAAGTAAGACTGATGGGAATCGGGGCGCGGCGAAGATGCTTTACCCTCGGGATGAATAGTGGGGCTCGTTACCCCTGACCTAAGTCCTAGCTTGAGGGATGACTTAAGCTTTTCATTTCAACTTCAACTGCGGTTTTCAGGGTCACCGGCGGTAGGTGAAATCGGGGATGCGGGCGCTGAGTTGCTCGGGGAGGGAGTCGGCGGTGTCGGCGAGGTGGAGGTCAGCTTTGTGTTTAAGCGCGGCGACGATTTCGGGCTCGAGTTCCGAGAGTTCGTGGGCTTCCGAAATGTCTCTTTCCAGGTTGTAAAGTTCGGGGTGATCAATCTCGGCCAAGCGGCCGTAGTTCACGGGCTCACGTTCGATCAAATGAAGTTTCCAAGGGCCGGTGCGCACGGCGTGGAGCAGGCCTTGGGTCCAATAGAAAAACTCTTGGCGCGGACTCGGGGCCGTGCCGAGTAAAGCGGGTGAAAGATCGTAACCATCCATCTTGCGATCGGAGGGAGCGGTTGCGCCGGCGAAGTGAGCGAAGGTGGTGAGTAAATCGATGGTCGACCCCAGACCTTCTACCGTGCCGGGAGGGAGACGGCCGGGGCCCCAAAAAATGGTGGGCACGCGTTGGCCGCCCTCAAAAGTCGTGCCTTTGCCAGCGCGTAAAGGGCCGGCAGAACCACCGTGCGTTCTAAAAGTCAGCCAAGGTCCATTGTCGGAACTGAAGACGACAATGGTGTTTTGATCGAGCTTGAGGCGACGCAAGGTGTCCAATACTTGGCCGACGCTCCAATCGATTTCCTGGATCACGTCGCCGTAAAGTCCGCGCCGGCTTTGGCCGCGAAAATTGGGGGACGTGAAGAGCGGAATATGAGGGAGGGAGTGGGCAAGATAGAGGAAGAAGGGGCGATTCTGATGCGACTCAATATACGCGACGGCGCGCTCGGTGTAGCGGCGCGTGATGGTGTTTTGGTCAGCAGGTTGCTCGATCACGCGTTCGTTCTCCATGAGAGGGACATCGAAGTCGTTGAAATCGGGGTAGAAGTCGGGAAGGTCGACCATCGCTTTGTAGTTGGGCGCACCTTTGATCTTCGCCATGTCGTTGGAGTAGGGAATACCGAAATAGGAATCGAACCCCTGCGCGGTGGGCAGGTATTGAGGGAGGTGGCCGAGGTGCCATTTGCCGATCGCGGCGGTGGCGTAGTTGCGAGTTTTGAGGACTTCGGCCAGGGTGATTTCGTCGGATGGAAGACCGAGAGCGGAGTCGGGGAAAAGCACGCCGCGTTTGGCGGAAGTCATGCCGTTGCGGATGGGATAGCGGCCGGTGAGCAGGCCCGCCCGACTGGGAGTGCAAATCGGGTCGGCGGAGTAAAACTGTGTCCATTTTTGACCCTCGGTGACCATGCGATCGAGGTGAGGGGTTTCGATGGTGGGATTCCCAAAAGATTGCAGGTCACCGTAGCCAAGATCATCGCAAAAAATGATGACAAAGTTGGGCTTTTCCGCGGTAGACTGAGCGCAAAGGGTGGAGCAAAGCAGGAGGAAAACTGAAACGAGTTTTACTTTCATGAAATCGAGAGGGAGGCGGACGCGGAAGAGCAGAGGCGGGGGTTCACGAGACAAGCATTGCTGGGACGAGAGGTGCAACTGGGATCTTTGATCGAACTGACGGCGAGGAAACTGATACGCCGGAGGCGGCGGAGGTGGGATTGCACCGAAATGGGCTCGCGGAGGCATTCAGTTGCGGGTCTCTTTTCCATGTTGGCCCGCACGTCCTCAAATTCTAATCACCCATTCAGACTCCGCTGGTTTGGCGGCACACTAAAACTATGATCCGCGATTCAGGGAAAGCGGGACTGCATCCCCGCAATCTTTTCAAGGGTGGTTATGATTTTGAGGCGCTGCGCGCGGTGACTCCACGACTGGCGCCATTTGTGGGACCCAATGCCTACGGCGATTTGTCCATTGATTACGCGAATCCCCATGCAGTAAAGGCACTCAATCAGGCGTTGCTCGCACACGCTTACGGGTTGGATCGTTGGGATATTCCGCCGGGTTATTTGTGTCCGCCGGTGCCCGGTCGGAGCGACTATTTGCATTATTTGGCAGATTTATTGGCTGCCGGTGACGCGTCGACGATTCCACGAGGGGCGTCGGTTCGAGTGCTCGACATTGGCACCGGCGCCAACTGCATCTACCCCTTGGTGGGTGCCCGGGAGTATGGGTGGAGTTTTGTGGGCACGGAGATCGATCCCATGGCCCTCCGGTGGGCACGAAAGAACATCGCAGCTCATCCGACGGTCGCCGATCTCATCGAGGGCAGGGCGCAGCGCTCGCCATCGGACAGCTTGTTCGGCGTGATGTCGGAGGGTGAGCGATTTGATCTGACGATGTGCAATCCGCCCTTTCATGCCTCTGCGGCTGACGCCGCAGCGGGCACGCGAAGGAAGCAGCGCAACCTAAGTGGACGGCGAACGAGTGCCGTGGCACTTAACTTTGGCGGGCAAGCAAGGGAGCTATGGTGTCCGGGCGGGGAATTGGCGTTCGTGCGACGGATGATCAAGCAAAGCGCTGCGCTGCCGGAACGGTGTCGGTGGTTTACCACGCTGGTCTCGAAGAGTGCGCATCTCCCGCTGTTGCAACGCTCGCTGCGTGAAGTCCAGGCGACTGAGGTGAAGATTATCGATATGGCTCAGGGACAGAAGAAGAGCCGTATTTTGGCGTGGACGTTCATCGAGCCGGACACGCATCGCGCGGGGTGAGGGTGAGACGAGCAGTCGCCGGCCGCTTTTTTAAACGCAGTGGGTTTCACCACGAAATACGTGAAGGAGATAGACGGGGGCCTAGGAGGTCAGGAGAGCGAGGAGGGTTTCGGCGCAAAGGTGCGCGAAGCCAGGAGCGTTAATGGCGGCTTCGGATTCGATGATTGGGATGTCGGGGCGGAGGTGCGACTTGAGAGAACTGAAAAGAGCATCGTCAGCTGCCGGATCGTGGAAGGGTTGGCCTGGGGCGCTAATGACACTGATGCCGCCGAGCGGGAGCAGCACGGTGACAGGGGCGGAGTAGGCGTTTATCTTTTCGGCGAGAATGCGCCCCAGTTCAGTGCACTCGGCCGGGGTGGTGCGCATCAGGGTGACTTGGGCGTTGTGAACGTAGAAATTTCGGTCGACGAATTGGTCGGGCACGCTGTCACGTTCGCCGAAGTTGACCATGTCGAGGCAGCCGGGAACCACGATGGCGGGGACTCTAGCGCGGGCGGTGGCGTCGAGACGGTTGGGGCCGGCGTTGAGCACCCCGCCAACCAGTTCATCGGCCCATTCGGTGGTGGTGATTTCGAGCACGCCGGCGACGAGTCCGCTATCGATGATGGATTCCATGGCGCGTCCACCACTGCCGGTGGCGGCAAAGACGAGAACCTCGTAACCGGCTTCTTCCATCAGGCGTTTGGTTTCGGTGACGCAGGCGGTGGTGTTGCCGAACATACTGGCGACAATGAGCGGTTTCTCGTCGGCGGATGGGGCGGAGGTGTGAAGGCCTTCGGCGGATTTGACCATGCCAGCGATGGCTCCGGCGGCGTTGGTGAAAATGACTCGAGAGAGGCGGTTGATGCCGGAGACATCGACGACGGCGGGCATCATGGTGATATCAGTGGTGCCGACATAATGTGCGGTTTGCCCGCTCGCCAGGGTCGACACCATGACCTTGGGGAAGCCGATCGGCAGCGCGCGCATGGCAGCCGTGGCAATGGCGGTGCCCCCACCGCCTCCGAGGGAAATGATGCCTTGTATCCTATTTTCAGCTGCGAGGCGGGTGACGAGGGCGGCGGAGGCACGGCCCATGAGGTTGACGCATTCGCCACGGTCTTGCCGGGCGAGGATGGCGGTGATGTCCGTCGCAGGATCGTTGAGGGCCGTGAGGACTTCGGTGCGAGGTATGTCGGGGGTGATCGCAGGGGCGGCGAGGCTGCCAACATCGATAAGGAGAGTCCCGTATCCCTCAGCTCTCAAAATATCGGCAAGGAACGCGTGTTCGATGCCTTTGGTGTCAAACGTGCCGAGGATCGCAATGGTAGTCATGGGGCTGTGGGACTGTGGGACCGGGAGGCAGGATATCTTGAACCACGAATGGCTTCGCTACCGCTACGCACTGAAGTCGTTTTGATAGGTCGAAGGAGAGAGGTTCATTAGCCGACTTCCTCGTTGGAAGTGAATGCTCTTAACATCATACCAAGATACAAGAAGGGGAGCGAGGGAGTTTGGTTTTTCGGGGGTACTGGATGTCGGACCTTATGCCCGACTCTTGCGTTGGTTTTAACTGTAAATTTTGGGTCGGACGTCTGGTTTATTGATTCTCAGTTAACTCCGGTTGCTCCCGTGAAAACAGCGGTGGAGTAGTTTACTACTTTCCGCTGGCCCATTTGACGGCGTTGGTGAGGAGGGTTTTGAAAGACTTTAAGTCATGCACGCGTTCGTCGTGGCCGATGGTGATGCCCACGACGCGGGCAGTGGGGTGCGAGGTGATCCAGACGGCGGGGTGAGGCGCTTCGAATTTTTTAGAGGGCGATGTTTCCGCCAGAACGGTGATAAGCGAAGTGTCGGCCGGGGTAGGCTTGGGGCCGGAATTGATGTAGTAGAGTTCGTCTTCGACAATGAACGTCGGAGGTACGCCGCGCATGATGGGATGTTCCGGCTTCAGGGCCTTTACGGCATATTCGGCAATCTTGTCGTGACCGCGGGCACCGCCGCCGACGATTTGAGCATTCAGCTCAGGCCAATCTTGGTAGCCATACCATGTGCCGGGGTGGTGCATGATGATGCCTTTCCCCGCGGCGGCAAAATTCATGAGAGCCTGCCGGTAGGCGGGGGTATCGAAGAACTTCCGATTGACACTGATTAGGGCAACATCGGCTTCGCCGGATGCGAGAGCGGTCGCGGCTTGGTCCCGGTCTTCAGTGTAGTTTACGGTGAAGCCGGCGGCTTTGAGGGTGGCGCGATCGGTGCCACCAAAAAATTCGCCGAAATTATGGGAGCTGCCGCCGCTGATCATCAACACCCGAGTCTTGCCTGGCTCCCAGACGATCTGTTCCAAGGGAGGCAAGGGGGCGTCACGGGGGCCACCGGTTTTGGGAGTGGGATCGACGGCGGGGGCGACGGTGGCGGTGCGGGTCGGCGCGGTGGCACTGACCGAGATGTAGTGGATGAGGTCGCGCAGGTTTTGTTCGCCGAGACCGCCGAAGCCTTCCGGCATGAGGGAACGGCGAGTGTTTTCGCGTTTCGTGATTTCGGCGGCGTTGATTTCGATATCCCCCCCTTGGTTACGCAGCGTGATGCCCGCGGTGGTCTCGCGGATGATCACCCCGGAGTAGGTTTGGTTCTGCTTGGTGGTGATGTTCCATTGCCAGTAGTTGGGCTCAACCGAACGGTTGGGATCCACAATGGCTTGGAGGAGTTCGGCGGCGCCGTGCGAGCCGATGCCGGCCAGGGGCGGCCCGACATCGATTTGGCCGACGTCGTCAAATTTGTGACAGATCGCACAGGCAGCGGCAAAGAGTTTGCGGCCGTTGGCGATGTCGCCCGGCTGGGAAACGATGGGGAGGAGTTGGGCGATGAGAGCGTCTTTTTCCGCGCTGGTTTGGATGGAGGTGCCCAGGGCATTGGCCGCGAGTCGGTTGACCGCGCGCACGGGGTGGCGGAGTAAGCGGTCGATGTTGGCGGGGCCGAGCGCGGCGGGCGTGAGGCGATTACTTTCGATGGCCTTGAGCAGCGCCATGGAAAACTCTTCGCGCTGTATGATAACCTCGAATACGGCAGGGTTCTTGGTCTTCACGTAGGTGTCGACGAGCAGTTTGCTGGTGGCTCGATCGGAGAGTTGGCCCACGGCCAGGAGAAGTGCTTTTTGGCTGGCGGGCGAGGTCTTCGGGTCGGTGAGGAGCGTAGCAATCTTCGCTAGTGTCGAGTCGCGAGTTTGCGGGAGGGAAAGCAGGGCGGCGACGGCGGCAGTGCGCTGATTATCGGTCCAGTTGGAGTTGCCGAGCTTGGCCAGGAGTTGTTTTGCGACCGGAGTAATGACGGAGTCGAGAGTGCCCTGGGTGTCCCAGGCCGAGGCCAGCAGGATGGCTGCCGCTGTCGTGTCGGGGCGGTTGATGAGCTTGCGCAGGTTGGCGGTTGTGGCGGCGTCGAGGGGCGGCAACGCTGAGCCGACAAGTGAAACGCCGCTAAGGATTTGGCCGCATAAGGGGCTGGAGGACTCGCTGACTGCAGCCGTCAGGCGGGCGGCATTGCCGGGTTTGATGGCCGGGGAAAGCACGGCGACGAAACTGGAGAGGGCTTCGCCGTGAGAGCTGATCAAGGCGCTGAGCAGCCAGTCGGTGCGGGCGGTGTGCGTGCCGGCGATGATGGCAGACCGAGTCCAATCGTCGGTGGCGGCAACGTAGTCGGCGAGAATCGCGGCGCGGGCGGTGGCAGTCCCTGCTTCCAGGGTGCGTGGGTAGGCGCGTTCGGCGGCACTGCCCATCGCCGGGGTGGCCGCGGCCACGCGGGAATCGTTGGCGTGGTTTTCGCGAGCGAGACGTAGCGCAGTTTTTTTGACGTGCGCGTTGGGGCTCGTGTTAATGGCGGCGAGGAGGCCATCGAGATCGTTGCGGTCGAGGTTAAGCGCGGGGAGGATTTTTGCCTGCTTGTGCTGCACCTGCCAGATGCGGGAGTGGTAATGGTCGCGATCAGGACGAACGGCGGCGTTGGCGGGACCGTGTTGGGGCCCGCGGGTGTCGTTGTGCATGACCGCCTGATTGTAAAAATCGATGAGGTAGAGTGCGCCATCGGGACCGATGCGGGTTTCGATGGGGCGGAACCAGAGGTCGGTGCTGCGGATGAACTCGGTTTCCTCGCGTCCTTTTTCCTTGGCTACAGTGTAACTTACACCGTCGGGTTTGACAAATTCGTGATGGACGATGTTGAGCGTGGGCTCGGTGGTGAAGTAACTATAATTCCACTTGGCGGGCCAGGCCCCGCCTTCGTAGATGGCGCAACCGGCGGCGGCGGTGAAGCGACCGACTTGGTCGATTTGCACGTAGGCTTGCTCGGGCCATTCGATGGCGGGGAAGGTGCGTTGATTGGTGATCATGCCCTTCCATGAGGTGGTGCCGGGAATTTTGCCCTGAGCGAGTATCGATTCAGGCACTACGCTGTGGAAAAACACGGTGCCGCTGGTCGGTTGGGTCCAAAAGACTTGTCCGTCCCAAGTGATATCGAGACCCCAAGTGTTGCCGTTGCGGCTGTTGAACTGTTCGAAGGCGGAGCCGTCAGGTTTGAAACGGACGACACCGGAGCCGTCGCGGCCGAACTTGATTTGGCCATCCGGTGAGGTGACGTCGCCGGTGCTGTAGCCGTGGGTGGCGTAGATCCAGCCGTCGTGACCCCAGCGAAGATTGTTGATGACCGCGTGGGTATCGCGAATTCCGAGACCAGTATAGAGCTTGGTGCGTTTATCGGCCACCCCGTCGCCGGTGGTGTCTTCGAGAAACCAGATGTCGGGGGATGTCGCGGCAATGGCGCCATTGCGGTAGAGGACAAAACTGGTGATGAGTTCGAGGTCTTGAGCGAAGACCTTTTTGGTGTCCATAATACCGTCACCATTAGTGTCGCTGAGGATGGAAATGCGGTCTTCGGCGCGGCGTTTCGGTTGGCCGGGTTTGAGGGAACCGGAGTCTTGCCAGATGGCGGACTCGGAGATGCGGCGGCCGTTGGGATACTCAGGAGTTTCGCAGACCCAGAGGCGGCCTTTTTCGTCCCAAGTCATGTTCATGACTTTTTCGATCAGAGGTTCCGAGGCGACGAGTTTGACCTCGAATTCGGGATGAACTTCGAAGTTGGCGGAGGCTTTGCTCGGATGAATGGGCCCGTCGGCGGGGTAGATCAAGGCGTCGCCGAGCTCGGACGGAATGCAAAGCTCGTCGACATTGGCACGATGACCGGCCCACGCGATACCGCGAAGGAGGACGGAGCGGTAGTTGGGGCGGTTGAAGTTTTCGTAGTGGTGGCCGGGAATAGAGACGAACGCTCGGTAGGGCTTCGCATCAGGCAGAAAGCTGCGTTCGTAGGTCCACATCTGGGGCTGATGATCGTAGATGTTTACGCCCTTCTTGGTGGCGACGGCTGCGGCGGCGCGCGCTTGGGCCTCTTGGTTGCCCTTACCGCCGGTGTCGATGGACTTGGGGGTGTAGGCGGTGGCGAGGACGTTGATATTGTTGGCGAGATCCATGTCGTAGTAGATCTCGTCGTCCATGGCCCAGTTGGAAACTTGGGTCGTGATCGGGTGGTGGCGGTTGACAAAGTAGAGGTGCATGGGCGCTTCGAGCCACTGGGTCGTGCCCTGTTTCCACGAACCTCCGATGATGGACTTATACCAAGCATGTTCCTTTTTGGCGACGGCGCCGGCGTGGACGGCGACAATACCACCGCCGCGGGCAAGGTAATCGTGGAGATTGGCGCGGTCGTTGCCGGTGATGTCCCCTGCATTGTCAGTGTGGAGCACCAGAACGTCGGTCTGCGCGAGTTGGGCGGCGGAGGGAAATTGGTCGCTGCCGGTGGCGACGGCGCCGCGAGCGTTGAGTAATGGCACCCACTCGGCGAGAAAGCGTGGATGGTCGTGGGCACCGGGGCCGTGGGTTTTGGGGCCGGACCGGATGTAGATACGCAGGGGGGAGTCAGCGGCGGCGAGTGCCCATTGGCCGAGGACGAAGGAGGCAAGCAGGAGTGTGATGAGGGGGCGGAGCAGACGATTCATGGGCGGGGAGCAACGGGGGCGGAAGGTCGAAACCGGGGTAAGAGACGGAGGTTTGAGAGATCGAGAATGAAAACGATTTCGCCGGTCAGTCACGAGTGACGCAGGGAGGCAGGTCGGCGCGGAGGGTGGACCATGGCGATTCGGTAGAGACGTCCTGGGGATCGGTGATGGCGGCAAGGTTGTCGGGGAGTTGGGCTGGAGAGAGAATGGCCAGGAACACGAGAGGAGCGTCGTAGGGGTTGTAAGTGGCGTGAACCATGCCCGCGGGAATGTGAGCCGTTTCGCCGGTCGTAAGCACTTGATGCTGTCGGTCGACCCATTGTTCGGCCTGACCAGCGATCACGTAAATGATCTCTTCGCGATGCGGATGGGTGTGAAACGGATGGCAATGATGCGGGGGCATCGTCACGCGCACGAGCAGGAGCTTGTCGGCGTCGACGATATCGGGGCGGCAGAGCCATTCCATGTCGGTCCAAGCATTGGCTTCACGAATGACATCGGAGTTGGAAACGAATCGGCGGGGCATGGGGCGGGGGGCGCGGGGAGTGACGAAGGGAGGCAGGGGTCCTTGGGGCACCGGGGTCGGCGACCCCGGCGACCCCGGAAAGCGCGGTGACTAACGCTTTTCGCCCCGGGTGTTGAGGGACTTAAATTCGCGGGTCAGATTGATCAGTGACTGCTCCACCCCCATGCGTTCGAGGCTGCTGGCGCCGACAAAGCCTTGGGCGCTCGTGCCGGCCAGGACGCGGGCCGCATCGTCCGGGGTGTTGATCGGCCCACCATGGGCGAGGAAGAAGATGTCTTTCCGCACGGTGGAGGCGGCGTCGATGATGTCCTGAGTCGTCTTGAGGGTGTGTTCCCAACTCACGAGGGCGTTCTTTACGCCGATGCTGCCGCCAACGGTGGTGCCGACGTGGGCGATAATGGCGTCGGCGCCTGCCTTGGCCATTTCGATGGCTTCGGCGGGACTGCCAACATAAACGATGGAAAACAGGTCCATGCGGCGGGCGAGGTTCACCATCTCATATTCCTTCTGCACGCTCATGCCGGTCTCTTCCAACACGCCGCGGAAGTGACCATCGACGATGGTGTGGGTGGGAAAATTGTTCACGCCAGAAAAGCCCATTTCTTTGACCTGACCGAGCCAGTGCCACATGCGGCGACGGGGGTCGGTGGCATGAACGCCACAGATGACGGGGCACTCTTCGACGACGGGGAGGACTTCGTATTCCCCGATCTCCATGGCGATGGCATTGGCGTCGCCGTAAGCCATCATGCCGGCGGTGGAGCCGTGGCCCATCATGCGGAAACGGCCGCTGTTGTAGATGATGATGAGATCGGCGCCGCCTTTCTCGATAAATTTGGCACTGATTCCGGTGCCGGCGCCCGCGGCGATGATGGCGTCGTCATTATCGAGCGTGGCTTGCAGGCGAGCGCGAACTTCTTCGCGAGTATACGGGTTTCCTTTTCCGGTCCAAGGGTTGGGCATAAAGAGATGGGGGCTGAATTAGGGGAGGGGAAGAACGACCTTGGCGGATCGGATTGCGGAAGGAAAGGTTGGTCCATCCACATTCGACTGACGAATTTCCACGTGTGGCGATGCGGCTTTACCCGGGCCGTGGAATGATGAAAGCATGTAGGCGTAATCACGATGGCACACGAAAACTGGAGTGGTCGGCGATGAGTTCGACTTGGAAAGAAACGACGATCGATGGAGCGCGGACGAAGCGCTGGTCGTTGGACGCGGTCCAGTGTCCAGAGTTGAAGGCGTGCAGCATTGGCTGGTTGGGAATCTACACGGCGTATTCACCGTATCGCCGGGTGCGACTGGCACCGTCGGGGAGTTATTTCTTGGCCACGCTGGAAGGCGAAGGTCGCGTGTGGTTGGAGGGGCGTTGGCAACGCGCCACGGCGGGATCGTTGTGCTTGGCGCCCCCGCGAGGACTGAATGCGTTTCATGCCGTGCCGTCGAAGTCGCAGCCGTGGAAGATCGCCTGGGTGCGCTATGAGGAGGCGCCGTGGATGAAACCCTTGGTCGGGTCGGGATCGCCGTTGCGGTTGGCGCAAGGCGCGGAGGAATTTGGCCGGGTCATTGCAGGGTTGAAGGGCGAGTGGGAAGGGGAGCGTGATGCCGACATGGTGCGTCACTGGGTGGCGTTGGTGCACGGATTGGCCCTGAGGCGAGCACGGGCCTGGCGCAGTAGTTCGCGGGTGGGCGAGCTGTGGGAAACCGTGGCAAAGGACCTGACGGTGGATTGGAAACTGGACGCGTTGGCGGCGGCCTGTTCGGTGAGCGCGGAGCACCTCCGGAGGCTGTGTCGGAGTGAGCTTGGGCGCACGCCGATGGAGCACGTGACCTATCTGCGGGTGCGACGGGCGCAGGACTTACTGGCCACGACAGATGAAAAACTCGATGCGATCGCGCCTCAAGTGGGTTACCGCAGTTCCGAAGTGTTTTCGCGGGCGTTTGTGCGCTGCACCGGCATGACGCCCACAGAGTATCGCGAGCGCGGACGGTGATCGGGGCCGCCAGCCCTATTTGCTCAACTCGTAAAGGGCATAACCGGCCCGGAGGTTGGGAAGAAACGAGGCCGGAGTCTTCCAGTCGCCCCGGAGGTGCATGCGGCGGGTGATGCGGTAGCCGTGACTGGTGCAAAAATCTTCGAAGTCGGCGATCGTGAGCGGATTGGCCGGGCGGCTCTCGCCCCACGTGGTGGTGTAGACCTCGTTGCGGGGTTTACGACCGCGGAGGAGTGAATCGAGGCGATTTTTCCAGTAGCCGTGATTGGCAAACCCGATGGTGAGGGTGAGTCCGACCCGGAGAGCTTCGGCGATGACCTTGGCGGGCTGGTCAACCTCTTCGAGCGTGCGGGAGCAGATGACGTGGTCAAAGTGGCCGTCGTTAAATGAGGCCATGAAACTCATCATGTCGGTTTGGTAAGCGCTGAGGCCGCGCTTTACGCAGGCGGAGATTTTGTCGAAATCGAGATCCACGCCGATCCCACGAGTTTGTTTGGTCTGTGCGAGGGTCTCGAGCAACACGCCGCGACCGCAGCCGAGATCGAGCACGCAGGAGTCGGGGGTCACCCAATCGGAGATAACCTGAAGATCGACGGAACGTTTATGCGCGTGGACGGACACGGGGAGGGGGATGAGGAATTAAGAAGTTAGGATTAAGAATGATGAATGGTGGAGCGGCAGGCGGTTTTTAACCACGAATGGACACGAATGGCTTCGCCTACCGGCTACGCACTGGAGTTGATTTTTAGATTAGTTTGGATCTCGGGAGTGATCTGAGCTCAGAGCGCATGGCCGAACGCTAAGCGACTTTACGTGGTGAGGAAGTGACGGACGAGGTCGTAGAGTTCGGTGGATTCGAGGAGGAAGGAGTCGTGACCGAGATCGGTGTTCAGCTCGGCGTAGCTGGCGTTCTTACCGGCACGGAGGAGGGCGGTGGCGATGGCTCGATTTTGAGCAGGAGGGAAAAGCCAATCGCTGGTGAACCCGACGACCAGACTGCGGGCTTTGACTGGGGCAAATGCGGCTTCGAGCGAACCTGATGTTTCCGCGAGGTCGAATTGGTCGAGTGCTCGGGTGATGTAGAGGTAGGAGTTGGCGTCGAAGCGATTGATGAAACTCTGCCCTTGGTAGCGCAGGTAGCTCTCCACTTCAAATTGCACGTCGAAGGCGTTTTCAGGGGCGACGGTCGCGCTGACCGGTGCGGTCGAACGCACGGGACGATGGGCGACTTGGCGGCGTCCAAATTTCCGGGCCATGGAGGCGTCGCTGAGATAGGTGATGTGCGCCATCATACGGGCGATGGCGAGGCCGACGCGGGGACCAGCTTGGGCGGCGTAGTTACCGCCTTCCCAATGGGGGTCTTGGAGGATTGCCTGGCGGCCGACCTCGTTGAACGCGATGGCTTGGGCGCCTTCGCGGGCGGTGGTTGCCATAGCGAGAAGACGATCCACGAAATCGGGAAACGCGATGCCCCACTCAAGAACTTGCATACCGCCCATCGAGCCGCCGATGGCAGCGTGCAGCTTGGTCACGCCGAGGGCGCGGAGCCATCGCTCTTGGGCGCGAACCATGTCGGCGATCGAGACAATGGGGAAATTGATCCCAAACGGTTTGCCGGTCGCGGGATCAATGGAGCGCGGACCAGTCGAACCCTGGCATCCGCCAATCACATTACTGCAGAGGACAAAGTAGCGGTTGGTATCGAGGGCTTTACCGGGTCCGATGATGTTGTTCCACCAGCCGGTTTTGCGATCGGACAAGCTGTGAATACCGGCGCAGTGATGGTCGCCGGACAAGGCGTGACAGACGATAACGGCGTTGTCCCCCTGCGCGTTGAGACGTCCGTAAGTTTCGTAGCGAATGGTGAAGCCGGGCAACGTGCGACCACAGTCAAACGTGAACGGCTGATCCGATACGTAGTCGACCGGCGTGACCATGCCCACTTCACCGGGTTCGGCGTAGCGAGCATCAAGTTGGTCAGCGGAAGCGTCGTTCATGGCGGAAAGGGACGTTAGGAGTAAGACGGGCGAAGTAAACAGTCAGTATTTCGGAAGTTAGCATGCGATCATGAGTCAGTCAGGGACAGCAAAGATGACGCAGTATTGGCTGGGCCCGTTGACAGGGTATCAACGGTTTGTAGGGTGCCCGCATGCAACGTATTGCCCGTCTGTTATGTTTTTCAGCCGGCGTTACCGGCTTCGTTATGCAACTCTCCGGCCAGATTGATCGTATCTCCAGTCGACCGTTCGCCACGCGAGCGGAAGTGATTGCACAGCATGGCATGGTCGCGACCAGTCAGCCTCTGGCGGCGCAGGTGGGCCTCGATATTTTGAAAGCGGGTGGCAACGCCATCGATGCGGCGATCGCGACCAATGCGGCGCTGGGGCTGATGGAGCCGACGGGCTCGGGAGTGGGAGGCGATCTTTTTGCGATCGTGTGGAGCGCCAAGGAGCAGAAACTTTACGGGCTCAACGCCTCGGGGAGGTCCCCGATGGGATTGAGCTACGACCAGTTGAAAACGGAACTGGACGAGCTCGGGGTGAAGACGATTCCGCCGCGCGGCATGTTGCCCATCTCCGTGCCGGGCGCAGTGGATGGTTGGTATGAGTTACACGGTAAATTCGGCAAACTCCCGATGGCCGACATCCTCGCGCCGACGATTCGTTATGCCGAAGAAGGGTTCCCCCTCACTGAGCTGATCGCCTATTATTGGAAGTTCGCATCCAATTACGAAAACGTGCCGGGGGCCGCTTTTGAAACGTGGATGCCCGGTGGCGTGGCGCCCAAGAAGGGAGAGATTTTTAAGAATCCAGACTTGGCGAGGACGTATCGACGCATCGCGCAGGGCGGCCGCGACGAGTTTTATCGAGGTGGCATTGCCGATGAAATTGATGCGTTCATGCGCGCCCACGGCGGCTATCTGCGGAAAGCGGACTTAGAGGCGCACACGTCGACATGGGTCACCCCTGTTTCGGTCAACTACCGGGGCTATGACGTGTTTGAACTGCCACCGAACGGCCAAGGCATCGCGGCCCTGCAAATGTTAAACATTCTCGAAGCCTACGATCTTCGGGCGATGGGGCACAATTCGGCGGATGCGTTGCACCTGATGATCGAAGCCAAAAAATTGGCGTTTGAGGATCGGGCGAAGTTTTATGGAGACCCGGACTTTTCGCAGATCCCGTTGGATTGGCTATTGTCGAAAGACTACGCGGCGCAGCGGCGGGCCTTGATTGACCCGAAGCGCGCGGCTCAGCGGGTCGATGCGGGGAATCCGGCCTTGCAGCAGGGGGACACGGTTTACCTCACAACGGCGGATGCGGAGGGGAATATGGTGTCACTCATCCAAAGCAATTATCGCGGCATGGGTAGCGGGGTAATGGTGCCGGGGCAGGGGTTTGGGTTTCAGGACCGGGGCGAAATGTTTGTTTTTGAGCCGCGGGACCACGCCAATGTTTATGCGCCGGGCAAGCGTCCATTTCACACCATCATTCCCGCGTTTGTGATGAAAGACGGTCAGCCTTGGATGAGTTTCGGCCTCATGGGCGGGGCCATGCAGCCGCAGGGTCACGTGCAAATTATGGTCAACCTGATCGATTTTGACCTGAACCTGCAGGAGGCCGGGGATGCGGCGCGCTGGCAGCATTTTGGGTCGACCGACTACAATGTGCCGCAAATGGAAGACGGCGGTTACGTCGCGATGGAGAATAATTTCCCAGCGGAGGCGAAGCAGGAGCTGCAGATTCGCCGCCACGATCTACGAACCGACATCGGGGGTTACGGCGGATATCAGGCGATCCGGTGGGATGCGGCCAACAAAGTTTACATTGGCGCCAGCGAAAGTCGTAAAGACGGCCATGCCGTGGGGTATTGAGGCGAATTTAGCCAAACTTTCAGAGTCGATAAGCTCTCGATTTCGGACAACTTTTCCAAAGGTGCCTTGACAGGGGCGGGTTGGTCCGGCACTTCAGCTGACCCTTTTAACACCTTACAACGATGCAACCGACTTTCCGACCACACCGCAAAAAACGCGTCCGCAAAATTGGCTTCCGAGCCCGCATGGCTACTCGCGGAGGCCGTGCTGTCATCAACGCACGCCGCCGCAAGGGTCGCAAGCGTTTGACCGTGGAATAATTTAACGGTCACCGGCGTCTTGCTTAACTGCCGGCATACCATGCGCTTCCGAGCTGAATCGCACCTGCGTCGGCCGGTGGATTTTGCTGAGGTGCGCACTCACGGCCGCCGCTATCATTGCGGCGGTTTTGTTTTTTGGATCATGAAGCGAGCTACGGAGTCGCTCCCTCATGGTGTTCCGGACTCTGGCACACGGGCTGGGTTTGTCGCCTCCCGCTCTGCAATTGGCAACGCCGTGCAGCGCAATCGGGCGAAAAGACGCCTCCGTGAAGTATTTCGTCTCAATCAAAATTTGGTGCCGAAAGGGATGGATCTGATTTTCATCGGCCGTCGATCACTCAATGGGCTTGAATATGCACAGATCGAGCGAGACTTTCGAAAGATCTGCGCCCAACTTTTTCCTGTTTCCACGACCAAATGACCAATCCAACCGAGTCTTCATTGCTCAAGATCCTCTCCGGGCTGCCGGTGCGGGCGATGCTGGGCCTGATTCGGCTGTATCAATTGACCCTTTCTCCGGTGCTGCCGGTGGTGTTCGGACCGAATTGCGGGTGTCGGTTTCATCCCACGTGTTCGCACTATGCGATGGGGGCCATTCGGACCCACGGTGCGATCCGGGGTGGCGGATACGCAATTTGGCGCCTGCTGAAGTGCACGCCCCTTCATCCGGGCGGTATGGATCCCGTGCCGGCGGCTGGGCCTCGCGTGCGCTGTGAGCGGGTGAGCCCCGCGACTCCTTCCGCCACCTATCCGACCCGTTAGTGGCGCCCTGTTTTATCGTTAATTTCCCTCCCTTTCTGCATGGATAAAAAGAATACTGTCATTGGCGTGCTGCTGCTCATCGCGGCGTTTGCCTTCCTCTTTCAAGGCAATCGCAACGCGGCGCCGTCACCGGCAGCCCCCGAGATTGCTCCGTCTCAGGCTCCCATGCCGACGGCGCCGAACAGGGCACCGGTGGTGACGAGTGCGCCGGCTTATTCGCCCTCTGACACCGAATTTGCGGCGTTGGCCACCTCGAATGAGAACGAAGTCGTGACCCAATTGGTGAACGATCATGTGGTCGTCAGTTTTACTAACTTTGGCGGTGCCGTCGCGGATGTTGCGTTTCGAGACTACCAGTCGGCTTACGACGCGGAAACGCCTTTTGTATTCAATAGCCCACGCGTGGAACCGATTTTGGCCATTACCGATGTGCCAGGACTGGGTGCGGATGTGGCGTATCGTTTGGTGAAGTCGACCGATCGCGAAGTCGTCTACGAAACGATTCTCGAAGGCCGGATGAAAGTCACGCGGCGCTATTCTTTGGGGGATGACAGTGAAGGATCGGATCCCTATCTGGTCCGCCATGATACGACTTTGACCGACCTCTCGTTAGCGGGGATGCCACAAATGATCACGGCGTTGAATCTGGGCACCTCTTCCTTGGTGTCGCCCAACGATTACGGCCAATACCTCAACGTGATGTCTTACGACGGGGACGAGACGATCTACACGAAACCAGGTGAACTTGAAGGCGGCGGGTTTTTGGCGATGGTCGGGATGAAAGATGGTGCCCCCAAGGGAGGTTCGGTGGTTTGGGCAGCAGTGAAAAACCAGTTTTTTGCGAGTATTTACACGGGTGATGAGGCGGGAATCAGCACCACCACGCGTCGGGTTGAGTTGCCACCGTTTCCGGGCTCCAGCCGCGCGAACAAAGGATTGACGGGCGTTGTGAGTTACACGGTGTCGGCCGCCGCGGGAGGCGGATCTGTGGACCTCGGCGGCAGTCTCTATGTCGGTCCTAAGGAGTATGATCGGTTGCGAAAATTTGAGCAAAAACAGTCGGAAGTCATGCAGTTTGCGCCGTATTTTTTCAGTAAGATCTTCCTCTCGGGGATCGTGGCTCCCGTGCTAAATCTGACGATGGTGAAACTGGAAGGGTGGGTCGGAAACTGGGGTGTCGCGATTGTGCTGATGACCCTCTTGCTCAAGATCGTGACCCTGCCTTTCACTTTGGCGGCATCGCGCTCCGCCAAGCGGATGGCCAAGTTGCAACCCTTGATGAAGGAAGTGCGGGAGAAGTTTAAGGATCAGCCGCAAAAGCTCAACGAAGCCACGCTCAAAATCTTTAAGGAGAACAAGGTTAACCCAATGGGAGGGTGCCTGCCGATTCTCATTACCATGCCACTCTTCGTCGCGTTCTTCGCAATGTTGCAAGGCACGGCGGAACTGAGATTCCAGCCCTTTCTCTGGTCGCACGACCTCTCAGCCCCCGACACAATCGCGCGGCTGTTTGGATTGCCTATCAATATCATGCCGCTGCTGATGGGCGCGACCATGATTTATCAGATGAAGCTCACGCCGACGCCGACCACGGACAATGCGCAGGCTCAGATGATGAAGTTCATGCCGATCGTGTTCACCCTGATCTGTTATAATTTTGCCGCCGCGTTGGCGCTCTATTCGACGGTCAACGGATTGTTTACCATCGCCCAACAGATCATCGTGAATAAGACAACCGAGGATCAGGGGCCGATCGTCGACCCGAGCGCAGGTAAGGCCAAAGCGTCGAAAGACTGGAATCCGAAAAAGAATCAGAATCGTAAGAAAAAGTAAGCTTTGCCGCGGTTCATCGGCGGCTTAAAAATCAACCCAACCTTTATCCCCTCATCACGCCATGTCAGGACACAGCAAATGGTCGACCATCAAGCGCGCCAAGGGCGCTAACGACGCCAAGCGCGGTAAGATCTTTAGTCGGCTTTCGCGCGACATCACCCTCGCTGCGAAAGCCGGGGGCGGAGATCCGGACATGAATCCGCGTCTGCGGACCATCATGTTGAAGGCGCGGGGTGAAAACATGCCGATTGATAATGTTGAGCGCGCGATCAAAAAGGGCACGGGCGAACTTCCTGGCGTATCGTATGAGGATAACACCTACGAGGGTTATGGTCCTGGCGGCGTGGCCTTCATCATCAAGTGCACGACCGACAACAAGACCCGCACCTCTCAGGACGTGCGATCGATGTTGTCCAAGCACGGTGGCAATTTGGCACAATCCGGAGCGGTGGCGTTCCAGTTTTTGCACGTCGGGCAGTTTCTAATCGCGGCGGAAAGCACGACTGAGGATGCATTGATGGAAGTCGCGTTGGAGGCCGGAGCCGATGACGTGATTACGAGTGAAGACGGATTTGAAGTGCGCTGTCAGATCTCAGAATTCGATACCGTGAGTCACGCGCTGGAGGAAGCAGGGATCGCGACTTTGAGTTCCGAGATCGCTTATATCCCCACGGTCTTAATGCCAATTGATGATCTCGCCTTAGCTCGGTCGATCAGGAAGTTGAGTGACGTGTTGGATGATAACGACGACGTGCAAAATATCTTTTCCAACGAGCAATTTACCGACGAAATCAGCGCGCTTCTGGACGAAGAAGAGTAGAGTGAAAGTCGAACCCGGATCGAAACGAAGCGCCCATCTGTCATGATCCGGATCCTCGTCATATCCGATACCCATGACGTCGTCCCAGAGGGTTTGGTGGAGCGATGGAAGTCGGCGAATGAAATCTGGCATTTGGGTGACGTGTGCGATCCGCGGACCCTGGTGGAGATCGAGTTGCTGGAAAAACCGCTCACCGTCGTGGCAGGAAATTGCGATTCCTGGCCGGGTTGGCCGGTGAGTCATCGGATGGAACGCGGGGGATTTACGTTTCACCTCGAGCATATTCCCCGGCGATTGCCGGCTCGGGGAGTCGATGCCATGTTGCATGGACATCTCCATGTCCCGCGGGATGAGGTGGATCCGCTTGGTGTGCGGTGGCTGAACCCCGGGTGCATTAGTGAAGCCCACCGGGGAGCTCCCGCCAGTTTCGCTTGGCTCACCATCCCCGAAGACGGCACCCACTTCGATTGGCAAATCGAGTTGGTCTAATTTTCCGCAACTTCATCCTTTTCATTAAATCTCTCTATAGAAGGGACAGGTTTGTATAACTTGCAATTGCTTCGAAGAAATGTTGGGGTGGGGGGATGAGGCAGGCTCGGATTAAGGTGGATGCGGCGGCGGGAGAGGCGGTTTATCACTGCATGTCTCGAACGGTGAATGGGGAGAGGCTGTTCGACGATACCGCTAAGGAAATTCTGCGGAGACAGCTGTGGCAGGTCGCGCACTATTGCGGCGTGGAGATCGTCACCTACGCCATCATGGCGAACCATTTTCATGTCTTGATTCGTGTCCCTCAGAGTCAGCGAGTTTCAGACGACGAACTGCTAGGCCGGTTCGCCGTGCTCTATCCCAAACCTACTAAATATCAATCTGCTCGATTGGAGGTCGTTAAAGCACAACTCGTTGGGGATGGACCGGATGCAGTGGCTTGGCGGGCAAGACAACTCGCTCTGATGGGCGATGTTTCCGCCTTCATGAAGTTGGTTAAACAGCGGTTTTCCATTTGGTTTAACCGCACGCACCATCGCTTTGGAACGCTCTGGGCCGAACGTTTCAAAAGCGTATTGGTCGAACCACGTGGAAATGCCTTACGCACAATGACCGCCTACATTGATTTGAATGCCGTGCGCGCTGGTCTGGTCGAGGACCCGAAGGACTATCGATTCTGTGGCTATGCCGAGGCCGTCGCGGGTAACACGTCCGCGCAACAGAATCTGGCTTGGGCCATGGGGCATCGAGACTGGACTACGGGGCAATCTGCCTACCGCCTGCTGCTGTTTGGCACCGGAGCCCGTCAACGAATGGATAAGGCCTCCGTTTCCGAAGGTAGTTTCCAACAGGTGGTCAGGCAAAAGGGGAAACTGCCGCTCTCTGCGGTGCTCCGAATCCGAATTCGCCATTTTTCCGACGGCGCCGTGCTGGGCTCGAAAGCCTTTGTGGCAGGTTACGTTTCTCGTTACCGTAAAGTGTCCGACCGGGGGTCTCGAACCGCGCCTCGCCCGGTGCCGGAACTGAAAAACTGGGGTGAATTGACGACCATGCGCGGGCTCCGACGGCCACTGTGCGAATGAGCCCTGGGGAAGCGCGGACGGGCGGATGCTGAACTCAAAAGAGCGTTCGCTTGAGCATTGTGCATTTCAATCGTCTGAAGCATTTTGAGTCATGTCTGTTAAAATCCGACGTGCGATGAGACTTGGGGCGGTCTTCGTGGTGGGGGCATTCTCTCTGGCGGCGGAGGTTGTTCGTTTGCCGGCCAAAATGTTGGTCGACTGTTCCGTCCCGTGGTTGGGCACACCAGATACTGGCGTCGCCACCGAGGTTAAAATCATGAGTCTCAGCTGTAGCCAGTGTTTGGATGAATTGACAGATATCCTTAGTGGGTTGGCCCCTCGTAGCGTCTTCGGCTCAGCATGATGCGACTGCTCAGCGGGCGGTCGCTCGGGAGCTTTTGGCAATCTATATCGATAGTCCGGAGGTTTATCTGGCCGACCCGGAATTGTGGCGGCGGATCTGTCGGGAGCGGTGGGCTGACAGCTCAAGCTTACTGGCTGACGGGGGAATTTGGGCTCGATGCTTAAACACGCTGCAGCAGCAGAATCGATGGTTGGCCCTATTGGCGCGGCACACGACGCCTGACATCATCAGGTTGGAAGATGGAGGCATTGTGCTTCCCACCGCAAAGTTGCTCGATGGAGAATCACGACGCATGCAGATTTGGGAGGCAAGTGAACCTGCGTTGCGCCCGATTTGGGATGCGGTGGCGAGCGATGCGGGTGAAGCACGTCCGGTTCTACATCGGGTAAACCTTGATCCAAGTCTCCCTTTGAGCGCGGACTCGTGGTGGAAATTACGTGAACAACTCGATGGCGGAGGTCTCTTCGAATGGGAGTCCGGTGCCGCCATGCGCACGCCGATTTTTCACCGTTGGCTGGGCGAGTTTTTCAGTCGACCTACTTTGGCCATGCGTCGGGCTTGGTTCGACCAAGCGGTTTCCGCAGCGGAGAGTCTGGCCCGAACTACTCGTAAGCGGGTCTCGCTGATTCGAGCCATCGATCAAACGTTTGGGGCGCAGTTGGAGCAGCCGCTGCCCGATACCTTCGAGCGGGCCGCGGATTTCGAAATTTGGGCAACGGGTTTGCAGAATCGATGATGTCCCGGCGGTTTACCCGGTAATGATGCGTCAAAATTGGTGCCGTCGATTTTAGGCGTTGGCGAAAGCACATCTTGGAGTTGAAACTCCCTCATCGACCGCACAGGGATTCAGACTGAATTATTCGATTTCTCCGCTCCACCGGTGGAACAGGCCAAACCGTCTGCTCAGGAGACTCAAACGGTCGCAGCGGAAGAGCCGTCTCCCTTTTTGGTGTCGGAGCCGGAGTGGACCCCCCCGGCGATCGTTTTCGAGCGAAGCGCCCGAGCCAAACACTACCGCCTCACGCTGCGGCGCGATGGCGTGGCGGTGGCAACGATTCCGGCGCGAGGCAGTGAAAAGGCGGCTCGGGCCTTCGTGGCCTCAAACGAAGAGTGGTTGGAGCGTGCTCGGGAAAAACAACGTCAGCAGCCGCGATTAGCGGAGCGGTGGCAGGTTGGCACACCATTGCTGTGGCGAGGGGAAATGTGCGAAATCCGGCGAGCTGGCTCCGAGGAACGTCCGGCGGTCGCCTTGGCGGCTGACGTGTTTCGGGTGGCTCGTTTCGAGGGGGATTTACGGCCGACTTTGGAGAGCGCCTTCTTGCGGCGGGCCAAGATTGAACTCACGGCCCGGACGTGGGAGTTGGCGGCCCGGACGAGGATGGCCGTCACTCGCGTGCAGGTGCGCAATCAACGCACGCGCTGGGGGTCTTGCACGGAAGCGGGCGTGATTTCACTCAACTGGCGACTAGTGCAATGCCCGCAGTTCGTGAGTGATTACATTATATATCACGAGCTGATGCATCTCCGGGAAATGAATCACTCAAAACGGTTCTGGCGGGCGGTCGCCGAGGTGTGCCCCGATTGGCAACAGGCTGAAACGTGGCTAAAAGAATACGGTGGGCTGCTGGGGTTATAGAGGACGCATCGCAAAGCGATGCGAATGACCAATGACCAATGTCGGATGACGTGAGCGTGCAGTGAAAGCGGGCTTCGTCTCAGTCTCGGTCCTACTGAATATTCACCAACTCGACATCGAAGATGAGAGTGGCCTTGCCGGGGATGTGGCCCTGGATGCCCTTATCGCCGTAGCCGAGCCAGTAAGGAATAATTAGGGTGCGGGTTTCCCCCACCGTCATGTCGCGAACGCCTTCGTCCCATCCCGGAATCACTCGTGCGAGTCCAACCTGGAATGTGAACGGTTCTCCGCGTTTGTAGCTGTTGTCGAACTCCGTCCCATCGAGGAAGGCGCCCCGGTAGTTGACCACCACGGTTTGTCCACGCTCAGGCTTGGTGGTGCCGTCACCGGGTTTATCGATGACATAGCGCAGCCCGGTGGAGGTGACTTGGGCCGTCGGGTAGCGCAGGCTGATCGTCGCTTCCACATCGGGATCGAGATTCATCATGTTCATCGCTTCCCGCATGGCGCTGTTGATAGGCTGCCCGGGATTCTCTCGGGCAAATTTACCAGAGCGGGTCACGATGGCGATCGTGAGGAGAATGAGACCGAATAGAGCAGGAACAAGAAGAACGCGGAAGCGAGACATGAGATCGGTTATTCTGCGGCAGAGCAGACCGGAAATCAAATCCCGTTCCGTTTAAGTTGAGCCTGAAGGCGCACTGGCGCGGAGAACGGAACTATTTGTCGGCACTGGAGGTGTGGTCGTGCACGATGCGCCACCCGGCTGGTGTCAGCCGAAAGATCAGGGTAAACAGGCCGTTGGGTTTAATTTCCTCGGGGGCGAGGGTGAGTTCCCAGCGCCCAAATACGACGGCCGCATCGGCAGAAACCACGTCGACGGACAGGATGTCGAAATTCAGTCGCCCCATTTTCTCGGACGAATCGTAGTGTTTTTGGTAGCGAGCCAAGGTTTCGGCCCAGCCGTAAGTGATGCTGCCACCAGAGGCGAAGCGGAGTTGCTCGCTTTGAGCGTAGCCTTCCATGAACGCCGCGATTTTACCGCTGTTCCAATCAGCCTGCTGTCGAGCCATGACGGCACGAATCGCAGCGGAGGCCCCAGTCGGAGCCGGTTCGGCCGCCTGGGTCGCGCAGGGAGTCAGGGTAAGGGCGATGAAGAGGAAAAGGGATCGGTGCATGGTGAAGGATCAGGACTGAGGATTGCGTTCGAGGAGGGCGATGAGCTCGTTGATGAGGCTGTTGACCTCATTCATGATGCGACGATCGGGGGTCAGGGGACGACTGCTGGTGCGGGCAGCAAGGTCTGCGGCCGCTTGATCGGCCGCAGCGGAGAGGACACGTTGTTTAAACGCGGAGAGCGTTTCGCCAGACTGCAGGAGACGGGAGGCCGTGTCTGGAGCGACGGTGAGTTCCCATAAATTGCTGTCGGCAACATAAACGGCCGCAATGCCTTGCGAGGTGAGCCCGGCGCGTTGTGCCAGCGGTGCGGACAGCCCTTCGTGGTCGGGAGGATCGGGCATCGAGCCGCGGGTTTTGACGAGTTTCAGATAGATCTCTTCCCCGGTAAACCGGGCGAAATTGGCCAACTTGTGGTTGTAGATGCGTGGCCAGTAGGTGGGAGTGGACGGCATCAGCCCGTCGGGGTCATCGAGGTTTGGCGGGTGGGCTTTGGGGGTGTGGGCGATCAGGGCATCGAAAGCGGCTTGGTCGGCGACGAAGTCCTCTGCCGCC
>CAXBOL010000003.1:0-29080 GCA_963977295.1 uncultured Opitutaceae bacterium | reverse complement strand
TTGAAATTTAGGCCGATGCTACGCACTGCAGAGGATGAAGCCGCTGGAGCGACCTACTGCCAATTGCCGATATCGTCTTCGGTTCCGGCCGTTTGATCAGGTCCCTTCGAGAAGAGGTCGTAGGAAGACTTATTATGCACTCCCGGGAATCGATACTCGTAAGGTTGTTGCCAAGGATCGAGAGGCACTTTGCCACTAGGAACATCCAAATAGGGCCCTTTCCAGCGTTGAGACCCCGATTGGGGCGCCGAGATCAAGGCTTCGAGCCCCTGTGCAGTTGTGGGATAAGATCCCATATCGATCCGAAAAGTAGTCAGGGGTAAACTGAGGGTAGACTTTACAAACAAAGATGCCCCCTGCTGTTGGCCGCGATCCAAGTCGCCTCCCACATTTTTAACCAAGACTGCGACCAAGAGGCCCAAAATGGCGAGAACCACCATGATTTCCAACAGCGTAAAACCTCGTTTCAGGTTTCGGGGATTTTTGGGGGCAGAATAGGATGAAAACGTAGTCATGGATATAAGCACTAAAAAGGGCACTGAAAGGATGTCGAGAATGCCCTCCTCCAGAGTATACGGTTTGAGACGCCTTTGATTAGAAAAGGGTTCCAACCAGTTTTGGGAGAAAGGCGATTCTAGGCTTTGGTGCCCCCGGCGGGAATCGAACCCACATTAGCCGTTTAGGAAACGGCCGTTCTATCCGTTGAACTACGGGGACTAGCTGAGCGATTAATTGGAGACCCACGACTCAATGCAAGTCGACGATTAGGCTAGAAGGACCGCAAAGAGGACAATTTCACCGTAACCCAATGGCCTCACATCGCCGAGTGCCGAAATGGGGAAGATGATCGACAGCCCGGTAAACATGAAATGCCCTTTGACAGATCCAGAATTCCCCGCGTTTACTGTCCGTCTTTTTCCGCAATGAGCACTTCCGAAGAAACCCAACCACAGTCCCTCAACCCAGGTGAAATCTCATTCACCACTCCTCAAGAATTGAAGGACTACACCACCGACACTGGCAAAATCTTGCCGCGGAAATACACCCACCTATCCGCCAAGCACCAGCGTCGTATCACCAAGACGGTGAAACGTGCCCGCAATTTGCTGTTTGCTCAATAATCTGGCCCCAGCAGTCAGTTCTTCAACCGGGGTGACACTCTCCCCGGTTTTTTTATGTTCGGACACCAATGAAAACCCGAATTTTTCGGCCTACGCCTTACACGATTTGTCGACTCGCCAAGTTGCTGACCAGAGGCGAACTGGTGGCCGTTCCCACCGAAACGGTTTATGGCTTGGCCGCGGACGCGCTGAATCCGATCGCATGTGGGAAAATATTCGAAGCCAAGGGTCGACCTAGCAATGACCCGCTGATTATCCACGTCAGTCGGAAGACCCAGATCCAACCATTGGCAATCTGGAACGCTTCAGCTGAAAAACTCGCGCAGGCATTTTGGCCCGGAGCGCTGACCATGATTTTGCCGAAGACCCCGGCGGTTCCTGACATTGTGACCTCCGGCCTTGCAAGTGTGGCGATTCGGATGCCCCGTCACCCCGTCTTCAGAAGGCTACTGCGTGAGGTAAACCGTCCCCTCGCCGCGCCTAGCGCGAACCCCTTCGGCTACATCAGCCCGACGACGAGTCAGCACGTAAAAGATCACCTTGATGGTAGGATCGCCACTATTCTCGACGGTGGTCCCTGTCAGGTGGGCGTAGAGTCAACCATCATCGATCTCCGCCAGCCCAGAAAACCAGTGATTCTTCGTCCAGGCGGCATCTCAAAATCTCAAATTGAATCGAGCCTCGGTATCCGCGTAATTCAACGCAGTCCGGGGAGAGCGCCGAAGGGAACCATCGAAGCACCAGGTCAACTGGATCGACACTACAGTCCGAAAACACCGCTCCTTTTGTATCGGTCGTTGCCCCAAAACCTCCCGCATGACGAAGCGATCGTGTTTTACAAACCGTCCTCCGGTATCGATGGGGATAAGACCAACAAATTCAGCCTGACCTCAGACGGCCTAGGCTCGACCGCGGCCCATAATCTATTCGCCTTGCTGCAGAAACTGGACCGAGGGCAATGGAAGCGAATTCACATGGAGCTGCCCCCAGTCCAAGACCCATGGCATCCAGCCTTATTGGACCGTATGCGCCGGGCATCGACGCGTTAGAGATTAGACTCGGCCGGGAAACCGGACCAAATGAGGGTTAACGCTCCGGAGTGTCGTCCTTCTTGGACATCACAACGTAGTAATCCTTGTAGGATTTATCGTAATATTGGGCATAATAATACCCAGAAACCGCCAGATTGAGGCCATTCAGCACCGCCCCAAGAATTGGGACATTGCTTTCCAACAATTTCTTGGCCGCAAATTGAGCCGCTTTCCGGCGCACTTTGTTGAAGAAAATCGTGAAAATTGAACCATCCATCAATGGCAGCACGATCATCGCGTCGCTCACCGCCGCCAAAGGAGGCGTGTCGACAAAGACTCGATCATAGCGCCCCCGGAGATCCGTGATCATCTGCTCAAACGCCCGGCTATTCAGGACATGAGTCGGGTTCTTCGCCCGTCCCCCCGAAGTAATGACGTCCAAATTGGCAAATACATCTTTTTGGATAACCTCATCCAAGGTAGAAGTCCCTCCGACCACATCGATCACCCCTTTGACGTTTTCAATTTGCAACGTCTTGTGGATGTTCGGTTTCCGCAAATCGCAGTCGACAATCACAACCCGTTCACCGTGGGCAGAGAACGTGAGAGCCAAATTCGTGGTGGTAAACGACTTACCCTCCCCCGGAATCGTGCTCGTGGTTAGAATACACTTAGCATTCTTGGACTCTTCCTTAAGGCGCAGCGACGAATGCAGGGTAAGGAAAGCTTCCGAAACCTGCCTATCGGCATTGTTGGACACCACCTGAGCCTTCTCCACCGGATCCATTTTCTTGATCTGTGGGATAATGCCAACGAGAGGCACCCCAATCACCGATTCAATATCGAACGAGCTCTTCACCCGGTCGTCGATGAAGGCGACAAAGAAGGCAAATCCTAGACCCAGACCGATCCCACCCACGAAGCCCAAACCGATATTTAAAAGAATGTTGGGCGAAACATAATTACCCTCTCTGGCGGGCTGAGCGCGATCGATGATGCGGGCATTCTGATTGTCCATCGTCGCCCCAAGTGAGGTTTCCCGCATACGGGACTGAATCGACTGGAGCAGAGTTTCGTTAAGCTTCAATTCCCGTTCTCGAGCGTCGTATTCAACCGAGGCCCGACTCAGTGCGAGCGATTCAGTCTCCTGCGCCGCAAGGTCGGCTTGAGCTTGGGCGAGATTCTGTTTTGCCGCCTCATACTGCGAACCGAATTGGTTTAGCACCCCTTTGATGGTTCTCGATAACTCTGACTGAGTCTGCGCGAGTTTCTGCACCGCTTCAATCATGCGGGGGTGTTTGGCCCGGTAACGCTGTTCAAGTTCGGCTAAGGCAATATTCTCGGCCGAAATTTGCTGTTTAAGCGAAGCGATGTGGGGATCAGAAGCGACAAACGGAAGGTCTGCGATGGCAAGGAGATCGCCTTGGCGGCTTTGGAGTTGATTCCATCTCACCTCAACTTCTTTCAACGCCGAAGACAATTGGGTGACCCTCGAACCAAGAGATTTCAAACGATCGGTCACAATGTCACGCCGCTCATCCAGCGACACCAAATTATTCCGTTCCCGGTAGGTCTGTAATTCAATCGCCAGTTCTTCTACCTTCTGCTCTTGCTGGCGTGCTCGAACATCCAGGTCATCCACCGCCTTCAGCGATTCTTCAATTCGGACCCGGTTGTTGAAGTTGATGAACTCTTCCACGAAGTAATTCGCCACCTTAGCCGCAATCAACCGATCAGGATGTTCATACTGAATTGCGATGACCAAACTCAAACGTTGGGGAACAACCTTCCGATTCTGGGCGATTAATCCGTGCGGAGTGACCGGATCACTCTCTTTGCCCTTTTGGTAAGGGAGTAGAAATTGGCGAAGATCGTCACCCGTCAAGCGTTCCGCCACTTTGTCGATAATGTTAGCGCTTTCCAGTAGTTTGACCTGGGTATTAAGGTCTTCGGCACCTCTAATTTCGGTGTCCACGACGGCCTGCATCTTCATCACGGTGGGGTCATCACGTAGAATATGAACCGTCGCGGTTGACTGATAAATCTGGGTCGCACTCGCCGTATAAACGATGGCCGAGGACAGCACCACCAAGAATACGACGATTACATACCAGATTCGTTCCCGCAGAATTAAGAGGTAGTCTTGAAAACTACGATGAGCCGTTCCGTCAGCATCACCATAGCCCCCATAGCCCCCGTATCCTCCATAATTCCCGTAACCGTAGCTACTTCCATAACCGCCTTGGGACCCGGATTCCAACCGAGACTCTTTTTCAGAATCACTCATTTCTTTGGTAATTAATTTAGAGGAAACGCTCTGGGACGTAGACGAGATCGTCAGTCTGCAGTATCCACGTCTTTTCGGAATCACCTTCGATAAGTTTGTCCGCATCAATGGTGAAAGTTTCAATCTTTCCAGAGTCTAATTTCCGGGTCAATTTCACCTTTCTTTTCTCGGCCAGACGCGTGAACCCACCGGCGCGTGAAATTGCGTCGATAAGAGTTAACCCTTCCTCCCTCGGGAAATCAATTTCTCCCGGATTGGCAACCATACCCAACACTTTGACCGTTCGGCGGGAGTATTCTAAAACAATCACGTTGATCTGGGGATTAACCAAATAATCCCGATCATAAAGATCACGCAATAGCGCCTCCACTTCCGAAATGGACTTACTCGCTACGGAAATTCGACCGATTAAGGGTAAGGTGACCGTTTTCTCCCTCGAAATCCGAACTTCACGATCCATTGTCGGCTCCTGAAAGATCTTGATCTGGATCAAATCAAGCGGCTGTAGGACGTAGTCTCCCGAATTAGAGTCGGAAGCACTACCTACCGACGCAGCACGGGTTTGCTCTTGAGAAAAAACGCACTGAGCAAGCCCGAGTAGGCACAGAAAAATTCTAAACTTGGTCATAAAAAAAAGAAGAAGACCCTCCGGGTCTTCTTCAAATAGATCAACTCGGGAGTTGAAAAGCTTTCAAATCAGTAGCGCAGCTTGGCAGACAAACTGAAGACCGTGTTGTCGAAATCTCCTCCGACCGTTCCGCTGGCATTGTCTTGGTAATTGAAGCGACCATGAATTTGGAAATATTCGTTCACGGTGTATTCGCCACCGATCGAACCCTGAACAAAGGTATCAGCTGCCTTGGCAAAATAATCGATCTCTCGTAGTGAGATCCGCGAGGTCAGGGCAAACTCAGGACGAATATTCGAGCGAAAACCGATGAAGGTATCAAAGTTCTCCTGCGACTCGCCAGTGCCTGAAGTGCCGAAGTCATTGGAAACCCCGAACGTCAACTGAGTTTTCGAACTGTAGTTGTAAGTAAAGTTCGAAGTAAGACCAATCGTCGACCGATCTGCACCCGTTTGAACGTTTCGGTCAGTGAAACCTACGCGGAAGAAACCGCTCAACTTTGGCGTAAACTCGCCTCGAGCACCAATCGCATAAAACATATCATCGGAACTTGTTCCGGCCGTATCGGTATCGGTTTCCCGGTAACGGAGCGACAAACTGAGGTCCACCTTCTCGGTGAAGTCCCAAAAATACCGCACGGGAATTTCGGTCCGAGTGCGATCAGAGAAGGTCGTCTGGGCGTAATCGGTATCATCGTAGTCAAACCCGAACTGGATGGAGGATTTAGCCGTCAAATCCATCTCATGCTCACCGCCAAAATTAAAGACGTCACGACGCGAGAGTGTTGGCGCCCGCTGATCGACGGAATTTTGGTTCAACTGCTTGAAGGAAGCTTTGGCCGTCGTTGTCGAATTACCATCGGAGTGCCGAGCGTCGAAAGAAACGTCGGAAAGGGCCGAATCGAGATTCGAGCTGTCGCTGTAAGATTCGAACGTTTCGACGTAGGCAATCCGACCGCTCAGGAGCGCATTCTTGCCAAACTCGTAAGACAGCCCGGGCGCAAAACGAAACACGGTTTCGTCCAAGACAGGATTGCTCGGGGCAGTCTGACCCTGGCCGATGTAATCATTGCCCAGAGTTACGTTGTCATTGAACTCGATTCCAGCGGTCGCCGTTACGAAAATCTCCGCACTACTTCCTACCGCCATAAACGGAGCAGCCACCGAGTGGCCGATGACCATCGAGCTGAGGAGTGCAGTTGTAATTACTTTTTTCATAGGAATAAGGTGATAAGTCAGGCCAGTAGAGAGATACGAAACAAAGGAGGGAAGCAAATTTCTAAGTAAAAAACCGCCCAGACGTGGCCGAAAAACACCTAGAAACGTTGCTCTTGAAGCGATGGCAAGTCCGTAATTGCAAAATGATTGAAATGTAGAAGTTAAAATTGCCCATCGCGATTGATTGAGAAAATCTCTTAGCAGATCCTATGCCCCAAGCGCCTCAAAACCTTCACGAACGTATTTCGGACGCAGAAAGAACGAAAATCCTGACAGGCGTTTGGCAATTTCTTCCGATCTACCTACAAAGAACCGACGGAGGCATAAAGGTTCATCTCTTCCCCTGGCGCATTTTGAGTTGGCTAATCGGTTGCAGCGTCGCCGCCTACGTCGGTGGCGGAATCGCCTTATATACTCGGGATCGTTACTACATCGGGCTCAATGGCATTTCTTTGGTGGATCGACTTTATCCGCCCAACTGGCAAATCTATGCGGAATCTCGCGGAGATGCCTATCTTGCGAAAGCCCAGGAGTCTCTTATCTCGGGAAACTTCTCCAATGCCTTCCATCAGGTGAAAGCTGGGCTCAGTCGATCGCCTCGGAATCTCGAAGGACGTCTGCTCTACGGCGAGATGCTGCAATTGGCGGGGCGGGTCGACCTATGCGAAGAGGTCTTGGTCGACGGTCTCGCATTTCATGCTTCCGATCTCGACTACGTCAGACGAACTGTGGCGTTTCTCTTTCAATATCAGAAGGATAACTCTATAATCGAACTCGGGAATCGGCTGCTGAATTCCGAACCCACCGCCGGCCGACTCCCTGAGAAAGGTCGGCAAAGTTCCACAGGTATCGACGATCTGTTAGCCAAAGCCTTGGCTAACGCGTATTTCTACCGAGGAAATTTCGATCAGGCCGAAGCCGTCATCGCGGCGCATCAGTTGGCATCAACTCCTGATGGACGACTGCTCACGGCAAAAATTGAATGGGAAAGAGGTTACCGGGTCCTCGCCCTCGCGCTCATGGAGCAGTTATCCAAAGAATTTCCCGAGAACCCAAATTTCTATCAAACAGTAGTTCGGTGGCAGATAACGGAATCTCTCACCGATACAGCCCGTCGCACCAGCCTATTGCGTCGCTTGAGCTTTCCCGATCAATTCCAACCACGAATCGATCTACTCTACTCCTACCAAAAAAGTGGTGAGACTCGCGCTGCAGCCCTTGAAGTGGAGGAATATTTCCGCGACTTCGGAAAAGATGAGCCCGCCGTTCTGGTGCTCGGGGATTTCGCCGCGAATACCGGTGATCATTCCCTCGCAAGGCGAATTTTCGATCACGCCCATTCCCAAGGTTTTTCGCTTCAAGCCCCCGCGCTCATGCTCGTCGAGGCCAATATCGTCGCAAAAAACTATGAACCAGCGATCAAATTGACTCGAGAGCTCATCGAAAAACATCCTGAATGGGAGCGACAATTTGCTCCGGTTTTCAACGGCCTGCAAGCGATCGCGAACTTCGCCCTCGGCAACCGCGAAGAGGCTAGCCTCTACCTCAACAGTTTTTTGAACCTGCCTTCCATTCGAGCTGAAAACCTGGTCGCTGTGGCACAACGGCTGCAATCTGTCGGGGCGAAAGCCGAATCCCGCCGTGTCTTGGTCCACGCGATCGAGGCCGATCCGCTCAATCAACCCGCGTTGGCTCGCTTGATCGAATACGAGTTGGACGAACTCGAATCACCCGAACTGACGCATCATCTCGAGCGACTTTTGGAAATGCGTCGACCGTCGCCAGAATTGCTCAAAGCCGCTTACGCAAAACTCGGTCTGGATCGGTATATGTTCACCGCAGATCGAAACGAACTGATGGACAATATTGCAGTTGTTCTATCCGGCCGGGTCCTCTCGTCAGAATAACAAGTCACCTCATTGCTTTGACTGGTTGATGCCCTCGCTGATTCGGCGAATTAAACGGTCATTCTCCTCAGACTTGCCGATCGTAATCCTTACCCACTTGGGGAGTCCATAGATCTCGACCGGTCTGACGATAATACCCTGCCGTTGCAGTTGATTGAACACCGCGCGTCCATTGCCTACTTCAACTAGCAAAAAATTGCCCCAACTCGGGAGATATCGCAGACCCAATGTGTCCAGTGCAGACGACACTTGTCTTAGACCCTCCGCATTCTCCCGCCGACAATAGTCAACCCAGTCAGCATCATCCAATGCCGCCAACGCCCCCGCCTGCCCCACTAAGTTTACGTTGAAGGGCTGGCGCACACGCTGCAAAAGACTCGCCATTTCAGGAGTCGAGCGCCCATAGCCCACTCGCAAGCCCGCCAATCCAAAGATTTTTGAAAAAGTCCTCAGCACGACGATTTTGCGACCGGCCGAAATCAGAGGACCCCAATCTACCAACTCGTCCAGATATTCTCCATAGGCTTCGTCCACCACGAGAACCACGTGATCGGGTAAACCTGCCGCCCAGTCTGCCAGCTGGCCGACATCATTAGTCGTTCCCGTCGGGTTGTTGGGCGTCGGGAGAAAGACCAGCTTGGTGCGAGCCGTTATTGCCGACTTCATCGCCTCCAAATCGTGGACAAACGCGTGATCCAGCGGGACTTCGACCGGTTTGGCGCCAAAAAGAAGAGTGACCAGCTTGTAGACCACGAAAGCCGATTGCCCCATCACCGCTTCGTCGCCGGGACGAAGAAAAATGTGCCCCAAAAGTTCAAGCAGTTCGTTCGATCCGTTGCCGATGACGATCTGTTCGCGTGTTACCGCGTGCCGTGCGGCCAATTTTTCGCTCAAAGCCAAACTACCCCCGTCCGGGTATCGCGCCACTTGCTCCAGTGCCGCCCGCATCGCCGCCAGCGCTTTAGGTGAAGAGCCCAACGGATTCTCATTGGACGCCAACTTAATCACGTCCTTGGGGTTTAATCCCATTTCCCGCGCCACATCCTCGATCGGCCTCCCGGGCTCATACACAGGTTGGGTCAAAACCGCCGGATTCACCATGTCAGTTAGTTTCATCTTCCTCAAACAACACGATTCGACATCGCCGCAAAAGCCAAATAACTGGTCATTCATGCGGCATATTCGATGTCTTTTGTTAATTCTCAGCTTGGTCTTTTCCGCTGCGGCCACGCCACCGCCTTCACTGCTCGAACACGGTCAACTCGACGGAGCCTTCTACGCCATAGCATCTCCGCCCGAAGGCATTGCTTGGAACGGAAGCCTCCTGCTCCTCGCCCACGGCTTCCGACCGGAAACCGCGCCTGTGGTGGCCGATCTCAACCCCAACCACCTCGCCTACCAAACCCTGCTTAACCAAGGGTGGATCGTCGCCAAAACGAGCTACCGACGAAACGGCATCATTGTCGCCGATGCCCTCCTCGACTTGGACAACCTCCGCCAGCACATCGCCGAAAAATTCGGCCCCCCCCGACGCGTCATCGTCGAGGGCGACTCGATGGGAGGGACCATTGCTACCCTGATGGCGGAACGCGGCGGCCGCGACTACCAAGGGTTCGTTGCCGTGGGTGCCGCCCTCGATCTTCGGGAAACCGATGGAGCGAACGGAGTCGCGATCCGACCGCAAATCCCTCTCCTTTTTGTCGCCAATCGCTCAGAAATTGCAGGCCCTTCGGCCTACGTGGAAACGGCCAAAAGTCTCGCCGACAGCCAAATAATAGCTCCCAAACTCTTCCGGATCGATCGCGACGGACACGTCAATGTGAATCAAGCTGAGCGACTGTTCGCCATCGAATCATTGGGTTCGTGGCTGGACCGCGGCGGTGATTCACTTCCCCGCCTGGCGTCGACTCGAAAAGGGTTCGACGCGACTCACCCCCCCCCGCCGCAAGCGTCTCAGGTGAAAATTGATTCAGATCAACGCGGACTGGTTGCGCAAGTCACCGACATCTCCGCTATCTACGGTAATGCCTGGATCAACCTCCAACCCCACGACTTGATCGAAATCGGACTCACCCCAGGTCTGTGGTTCGAGGCAAAGATCCATGATCAAACCTATCGGGTGCGCTACGGCAAAGACTTCTCGAGCGTCGAAAAGGGCCAATGGGTCATCTTTCCCAACGCCGATGGCTATTTCTGGTTATCTCGCAATTGGGCCAATGCCGCGGAGACCGCCAAATTGTCGATCGGAGATACCATTCACCTACGCCGATACAATTCGGAGTGATACCGATCACCGCTTGGATTTCGACTTTCAAGCCAAGTTGCGGAGCCACAGAGTTGAGCAGCAAGTTATACCAATCGCTCAAATGACTGAGACTTTTCACCGAAAAAAACAAAGTCAACTAAGTCATTCAACAGTATTATCTTCTGTATTTATCTGTTGCCTTTCTTGCCTTCTGTAAAATCTAAACACCAAAAGCTTTCGTTGAAATTCAGCTGTTGAATTTTGCGTTCTTACCGGCTCGGTGACTTTGCGTTAAAATTGGTCTAATTTAATCGGGCTGCCGATATGAATCCCGACCGAACCGGGCAGGTATAGCGCTTCAACGCATCCAGATTCACCGCTAAACTCGGCGACTCGGCACCACGACGACCGACATTCCGGCCGCTTTGGCTGCCAAGATCCCCGGCTGGGCATCCTCGAACGCCAAACATTCAGATGGCGGCACACCGATTCGTCGCGCCGCCTCCAAGAACATGTCCGGAGCAGGCTTTCCTCGCCCCGGAGCCACATCGGCCGGTGTAATCACGATCGAAAAAATATCGGCCAACCCGGCTTGCCGGATCGAGGGAATCGCCACTTCTGCCGCCCCTCCGGTTGCGACGGCGACGGGACGACTCGCGGCAACTTTGCGGGCAAACGCGACGACCGGCTCGACCAATTCCACCGACTTCATCATGGACACGAAAAGCGCCTCTTTGCGCCGATCAACCGCATCCGCATCGATTCGGATTCCGTAGTGCTCCGCCATCTTCAAGGCAACCAAGGGCGTCGGGATTCCCCCCAACGAATAGAAAAGATTTTCATCCAATTTTTCACCGATGCCCAATTCCTGCATGGCTGCGTCCCACGCCCGATAATGCACGGGCATGGAGTCGATCAACGTGCCATCCAGGTCAAATATGTAGCCGCCGAAATCTCGGTCCGGTATATCTAGTTTCATCAACAATTGTCACTCAAAGTCGGATGCGACCCAGGGCCGGATCCGCCAATTGGATGGATCAACCTCAACGTCGCATGCCGCGCATCAACCGACTTTTCGGCTTTACGGGCGCCGCCTCGGCCAAAGCCACGGCGTCGAAGAGGGCAGAGTAAATGTAGTCAAAATCTTCGAGCTGCTCCCGTTTGATTTCGGCTCCAATGTAACGCTCGATCGAACGGGCGTTACGCACGTCGTCTTCAGTCACCAAGGTAAACGCATCACCGGAGGCAAGGGCCCGCCCCGTGCGACCGATTCGATGCACATAATCTTCGGCATTTTCCGGCACGTCATAATTAATCACGTGAGAAACGCCCGCAATGTCGAGCCCCCGAGCCGCAATATCAGTCGCGACCAATACTTCGAACTTGCCTGACTTAAAACCCTGCAAGGCTTCCACCCGCTCCCGTTGATTACGATCCGAGTGCATCACGGCGACGGAATGATTTTCCTTCTGCAATCGCCGAGCAATCCGGTCGGCCCCCATCCGCGTGCGAGTGAACACCAGCACGCTATGGAAGTCAGTGCGGCGCATCAGCTCCAACAACAGATCAAATTTCTGGGACGCCACCACGGGATAAAACGCGTGGGAAATCGTCTCGGCGGGTTTACGTTGCACGCCAATTTTGACTTCCACCGGATTGTTCAAAGCCCAATCCGCCAAGGAGGCGATTTCGGGGGGAATGGTCGCGGTGAAGAACAACGTCTGACGATTCTTGGAGCAGCGCTGCACGATTCGTTTCACATCGGGCAAGAACCCCATGTCCAACATGCGGTCAACTTCGTCGAGCACCAGAATCTCGATGTCATCGAGGTTGGTCGTGCCATCTTCGAGGAGGTCCAATAGTCGCCCTGGCGTCGCAGCGCAAATATCCACCCCACGTTTGAGGTCTTCCCGCTGTTTGCCGTAGCCCACTCCGCCGTAAATGATCGTCGTGGTCAGATCGGTGAATTTTGAATATTCTTGAAAGGCTTCTTCGACCTGTAGCGCGAGTTCGCGGGTGGGTTCGAGCACCAAGCAGCGCATCCGTCCGTGCGAGCCGAGTTTTTGCAAAATCGGCAACGCAAACGCCGCCGTTTTGCCCGTGCCGGTTTGAGCCGAGCCGATCACATCTCGGCCCGCCAAAATCAGGGGAATGGATTGAGCCTGAATCGGCGTCGGCGAGGTATAACCTTTCTCCGCCACTGAAAAGGCCAACTCATCGCTTAAGCCAATTTTGGAAAATTCCGTGTCCTGCGGCGGAACCACAATGGGGTTCTTGGGCTTGAGCGATTCACTCCGGGGATGTTCAAAATCGTCCCGCTTGGGGCGTTCGCGCTCGCCAGAGCCTCCCCGTTCGTTTCGCCCGCCCCGATTCCGTGAGTTACGGGGCCGGTCGCTTCCGCTACGGCTTTCGCCGCCAGGGCCAGATTTACGCTCGCCCCGAGCACGGGTGCGCGGTGGACGTGATTCGCCCTCAGGCTTAGCGCCTTCCCGACGTTGCTTAGGCCGGCGGCCACCCTCCGCAGGTGCTCCGTCAGTCTTGGCCCCCGTCTTAGGATGCTTTTGGGCGGAAGGGGTTGGTTTTTTCTGGGTTGGGCTGGGACTCTTCTCCGCACCCGTTGGGGCCGGCGAAGGAGACCGCCGCAACGCCGCAATGATCTTCTTAAACATAACTATAAAGGACCAGCAGTGCCGAGGTTCCCGCCGATTAGCAACTACGGAGATTACTAGCTCCGTGTTCTGCCCAAACTAATTACCCACCTACGTAAAGGTTCCTCAACGCCGATCTTGATCAACGGCTCCGGTAGGCTCTATTGCTCTCTCTTCTCGTGTCTCCTCGCCACCGCTCGCTCCCGACCATCCCCCCTGCTCAGCTACGAGCGCTGCGAAATCGACTCCAGCTCTCAGTGCGCGACGCCGGGCTCACCGATCTCAATCCCGCCCAGGGTCAATCGACGGCCACGTTTTGGACTCTTGAACCCACTCCGCTGATCATATCGCCCTCCGAATGGGCCACGTTGGAGGCCGCCCTGAGTCAACGCGCTCGACTGGTAAACGCGTTTCTGTCCGATCTCTACGGCAAACAGGAGGCCCTGCGGGCACGAATAATCCCGCCCGAGTTCATTCTTGGCGACCCCTACTACCGACGTCCCTGTATCGGCATGAACCCTGATCGCTTTGATCCGGCTTCGCTCATTCGCTTCGATCTCGTGAAAACGACTTCCGGCTGGGTGTTCAACGATACCCATACCAATGCTCCGGTCGGCCTAAGTTACGCGATCCAGAACCGTCGCTTTCTCACCCAGGAAGCCAGTGATTACTACCGGGCGCTACCCGACTACCGATCGATCATTAACTCGCCCCTGCAACTCGTCGACGCCCTGAGCAGTTTAGCGCCCAAGACGATCCGGCAACCGTCGATGGTGTTCCTCACCGCGGGGCCCCGCTATCCCTTTTACTCTGAACACTCCTTTCTGGCTCGTAAAATGGGGCTTCGTCTCGCGCAAGGCGACGATCTCCTCGTGCTGGACAATCGCGTCTTCTTCAAAACCGTCGCCGGACTCGAGCCCGTCGATGTTATTTACCGCCGGTTGAACGACGCCCACATCGATCCGGTCGTATTTTCAACTTCGCGTGAGTCCGCCGGTATCCCGGGGCTGATGCAGTGCATTCGGGCGGGGACCGTGGTCGTGGCCAATGCCATTGGCGCCGGGGTCGCGGAGAACCGTGCCTTGAATGCATTTTGGCCGAAATTGGCCCGATTTTATTTCAGCGAACGGCTTAAATTACCGTCGGTCGAGACGCTCCTGTGCACGGACAACGATCAGGTCGACCAAATCCTCGATCAAGCCGACGACCTGCAACTGCTCCCCTCCCATTCTCCTCGGCCGGATCAACCCCTCTCCCCTCCCCTCAGCATCAAGGGACAAACCCTGCCCGCGTCGGTGCGTGAAAACCCGCAGGCATTCGTCGCCCAACGTCGACTCCAATCGGTCTCTCTCCAGCCCAAAGCTCGTCGGGCCACTTCCTTTCGGTTGAGCGCGTTTGTAATTTGCCACGGTCAGACGCAATCGGTGATGCCTGGTGGCGTGGTCGCATTGGGTGCCAACGAATCTCCGCCCGATCGGGTGGGCACCACGGCCGATGCGATTGTGCTCGTGGGTGATGCTAATAGCGGCGGGTTTCTTTCCGATTTCGAAACCAACATCACCGGGGGCGCTGAACCGCTTATCCCCAGCTCCCGCACCGCGGAATCCCTTTTTTGGCTGGGGCGCTACCTCGAAAGGGCTGAATCAACGGCGCGTATGTTGCACATTCTCGACGATGTCGTGCTCGAGGAAATTCCGTCCGCTGACCGCCGCCGTTGGCTGCCCTTGTGGCGCGGACTCCTCGAAGCCACTGGTCATTCGAATCTAAAGATCAACGCTCGCGTTGACCCGCGCACGGCGCTGACCAACGACCTCATTTGGCGCATGACGCTGGGGAGTAATCATCCCAGTTCGCTCCTCAACTCCCTCAGTTCCGCCAACGCCAACGCGCGTGAACTCCGCGAGTATGTCAGTCCAGAAGCCGGCAACGTGCTTAACCGGGCGCACTCCACGCTCCTGGGACTCGCCAAACAATCTCCCACCGCTCGCAATCGCGCCGCGCGGGACGCCCGCGTCAAAGCCGCCGCGGCCGCCATCGGCACGGTGTTGGATGCCGTCAATTCCTGTCTCGGTGCGGCCGACCGCACCATGTTGCACGATGCGGGTTGGCACTTCATGCAGCTCGGGCTCCAACTTGAGCGGGCGACCGTCACGGCGGGAACGTTGAGACACGTGCTGGCCGCGGCTGACCTCAAAGCCGAAGGGGCCGACTCCAAAGAAGCAGCTCTGCACTTTCGCGATAATCCCGAGCTTTCCGCGCTCCTGCGCATGCTCGGATCTCAAGATGCCTACCGCCGGCTGTTTCGCACCCGTAGTCAGCCGTTGTTTGTCGCCCAACTCTTCCTCCAACAACCGCACGCGCCGCACAGCATCCTGCACAATATTCTGCAGATCATCCGTAGCCATCAAACCATTCAGGACATCGCCGAGGATCGACAAGCTGATCCGCTGGGCGAGTTGTTGGCCGCCACCGTCGCGGAACTCACCAGCATCGACCTCGGGTTGCGTTTCGCCAGCGGGGCGTCACCGAAATCTGATCAGCCTTCCCTCGAGGGTATCGTGCTGCGCACCCTCGATAAACTGAATGCGATGCACAATTTGCTCGGCGACCACTACTTCAGTCACCAAGCCCGCATCGCCCACGGCACGCTCCAAGCCGAGCTCGTCCTCGACGCGTCGAACGTTAAATAGATAACTCGGGCCTCCTCATTGACCCGCTGCTTCCGGCTGACCTAGCTCTGCTTTATGTCCACTCCTCAAGTTTCCCTGCAACTTTGGTCCCTGCGCGAAGAGACCAAAACTGATTTCGTCTCAACTATCAAAGCTGTCGCTGCCATGGGTTATCAAGGCGTCGAAACCGCCGGCTGGGGAAATGTCGATGCCGCTACCGGTGCGACCGCCATTCGTGAGGCCGGGCTCAAAGTTTCAGGCATGCATGTCGGCATCGCCGCCCTCCGCACCGAATTCAACCGCGTGGTCGATGAAGCGCTTCTTTGCGACACGCGCCATATCATCTGCCCTTTTTGGCCCAAAACCCACTATCGCTCGGCCGCCGCGTGTCGCCAAATCGGCCGTGAGCTCAACGATATTGGTGCCCGCCTCCGCCATATGGGATTCCAGTTCCATTTTCACAATCACGACGGCGAGATCGCCTTGATCGACGGCCGGCGCGGTTTCGACTGGATGCTCGATGCCGCGGCGCCCGAAAATCTGGGCTGTGAGGCCGATGTCTATTGGCTCAAAGTCGGCGGCAAGGATCCTGCCACTTTCATTCGCGAGCAGGGTCGCCGCATTTCGCTCCTCCACCTGAAGGATGAAAAAGAAATCGGCACCGGTCCGGTGGATTTCACTACTGTTTTCTCCGCCGCCGAATCCATCAATGCGATCGAATGGTATGTGGTCGAGGTCGAGCAATACAATCACGCCCCCCTCGAATCCGTTCGCCAGTCTCTCCAGCAACTCCGCGATTGGGGCAAAGCCTGAATCCCGGCGATTAACTCCGGCCAACCCGCCTCAAACGCTCCCGCTCCTTCTAATTTTATGCCCAAAAAGAAAACCTCTTTCAACGTCGCCGTGATCGGTGCCGGTGCCATTGGCCTCGACCATATTCGCAGTTTCAAACTGCACCCCGCCGCCCAGGTGGTCGCACTGGCCGAGGTTTCCCCGGAGCGCGGTAAGGAAGCAGCGGATACGTTCGGCATCCCCGATTTGGTTACCGACTACAAGCTTCTGCTCGCCCGTGACGACATCGACGTCGTCTCCATTGCGCTACCCAACTATTTGCACGCTTCCGTCGGTCTTGAAGCGCTCAAAGCCGGCAAGCATCTCATGGTCGACAAGCCTATGGCCACCAACGCCAAGGATGCCGCCAAGCTGGTGGCCGAATCAAAGAAACGCGGCGTCACCCTCATGGTGGGGCAAAACATGCGATTCAGTCCCGAAATCCAAACGGCCCGCCAACTCATCGACCAAGGTAAGCTCGGCGAAGTCTACCACGCCAAAACGTCGTGGACGCGCCGTAGCGGCATCCCCCGCATCGGCTCTTGGTTCACTCAAAAACAATTTGCCGGAGGCGGCTGCACTTACGACATCGGCGTTCATGCCCTCGACCGCGCGCTATTCCTCATGGGCGAATTCGACGCGGCCTCGGTCAGCGGTCAAACCTACGCCAAATTCGGTCCGCGAGGCAAAGGAGACGGCAATTGGGGGAAGGGCGAGATCGACAAGAAAGCAAAGTTCGATGTCGACGATCTCTCCGTGGCACTCATCAAACTCAAGAGCGGTCGCACCGTATTACTCGAGTCCTCTTGGGCCGCACACCTGCCGCAAACCGATGACTTCACCTCTCAGGTTTTTGGCACCGAGGCGTCCATCATGCTAAACCCGTTGCGCCTGATGCGATCCAGCCCCCAAGGCTACATCACCGAACAACTCAAGTCCTCAACCCCGTTGGCCAACGAGAACCGAATGGTCCATTTTATTGATGTGCTCCTCGGCAAGGCCAAACCTTACGTGAAGCCAGCAGAGTCTCTCGCCGTCCAAAAAATTCTCGACGGCATCTATCAGTCGGCGGCAACCGGACGCGAAGTCCGTATCCGGTAGTCACCTCCCGGCCAACTCACCGCGGGTTGAAATTCGCCCGACCGGGTCATCCCTGTCGCGCCGATGATACATCGGTTTAGCTGTGCACTGACGACCCTCGAGCGTATCGTTTCGCCCAACCGGAGCCCTCGGTCACGTCGGGCACAGTCGCTTGATTCCAGTTTCCTCAGTTGAATTGAATCACTGAGATCACGGAGGTTTGCACCAGAGTTCACCGAGCGATGGTTACGAGATAAATCCTTGCGTGAGTGACGTTCCCTGCTTTCGGGGTGAAACTACATTCTCCTCAGCTTCTTCCGGTAATCTCTGTGAAACTCCGGTTTGCCTCTGTGCCCTCTGTGACGAACTGCGGTTTATAGATTGATTGGAAGCCGCGCCGGCTTGATCTCGGCGCCATCACTCTGTTCGGGGCTAGTTCGTCGTTTCCATCACCCACACAGTAAGATTCCGACTCGCGATCTGAAGCCACCGACCTAGGCCTTTTCTCCATGATCACGTGTCCGTTTTTCTGGGTCGACGCCTTCACCATGGGTCCGTTTACCGGCAACCCCGCCGGCGTCTGTGTCCTCACCGCGTGGCCCGACGACGATTGTCTGCAAAAGATCGCGCAACAAAACGGTCTGGCCGAAACCGCCTTCTTCGTGCCCCTCGCTTCGGGCAACTATCATCTGCGCTGGTTTACTCCCGCCGTCGAAATAGATCTCTGCGGACATGCTACGCTCGCTTCGGCCCACGTCCTCTTCAACGAGCTTAACCTCGCGTCCGATCGGGTAATCTTCGAGTCCATTTCCGGGGAACTCCGAGTCAATCGACTGACTTCGGGTAACTTGGCTTTGGATTTCCCGTCTCGGCCCCCCAACGCGGCGCCTCTTCCCGCCGAACTCGTCACCGCGCTGGGCTTAGCGTCGAACGCGGTAGTCTGGAGTGGACGGGCGCGCGATTGGTTCATCGTGTTAGCCGAAGAAGCGGAGGTGCTCGCCCTAGAGCCGGATTTCAGTGCGCTCCTGGCCCTCGACACCGAGAAGGTGATCATCACTGCGCCGGGAGAAAACGTCGATTTCGTCTCCCGCTTCTTCGCCCCTACCGCCGGGGTGGATGAGGATCACGTCACTGGGTCCGCTCATTGCACGCTGATTCCCTACTGGGCCGATCAATTGAACCGAAATCACCTCGAAGCACGGCAACTATCTCGTCGGGGCGGCCATCTCGTTTGCGAGTGGCAAGACGATCGAGTGTCAATCGCCGGCACGGCCAAAACCTATATTCGCGGCGAACTCACGGTCTGAAAAAATCGATCCGTCCGGGTTGCGCGAGGCCCCAACTGTCGCAACATCCCGCATGTCCCCGAAAATCATGACTTTGGTGAGCGCTTTGACGCTCGCGATTCTGGCCCCGGCTCATTCCACCGCCCAACCGGCCGGAGGCCCGCCGGGGAACCAACCCGCCAACACGTTCTCGTTCTCCGTGGACGCTTCCGGATCTGCTGATTTTGAAGACTTCGCTGGGGATGCATCCGTGACGACTTGGGCGGCGGGCATGACCCACTCATTCGCCCACGGCAACCAAGGCTCTCGCGTGTTCATCGGTGCCGATCTAAAACGCCACGACATCTCGGCCAGCGCCGGCACCCCACTCCCCGACACGCTTCAATCCTGGACCCTGAACCTCGCCTACCTCAAACCTATGAGTCGTGAATGGAGCGTTTTTGTGTCGGCCAAACCCGGCATTTTTAACGACGGGAGCAAAACCACCAGCGATGCGATCAACGTCCCGCTTTCGATTTTCGCCCGCTACTCTACTCAGCCAGACTTAGCGTGGACGTTCGGCATCCTCGTCGACTTTTTTGATGAGACGCCTGTGCTTCCCGTTGTCGGCGTGGATTGGCGCTTCTCTCCGGGATGGCGGCTCAATGTTGGTTATCCTTGGATTGGCGTAGGTCGCGAGCTCGGCTCCAACTGGGAAATTAGGGGCGGCGTGCAGTTCCAAGGTGGCGGCTACTGGGTGGAACAACGCATCGCTCCCAACATTCGCGGCACGCTGATCGATTATCGCGAGATCCGAGTGGCGGTCGATGTCGTGCATCAACTGTCCACGAATCTTGAACTCATGCTTTCGGTCGGCACCAACGTGGACCGACGGTTCGACTATTTTGATCGTGGCTTCGATCTGAAAGGCGAGACCGCAGGATTCATCTCGTTTGGCCTCAAGGGTCGGTTCTAATCAGAAGCTACCTTGTCCACAGCCACGAAGCGGGTCAGGCCAAATTATTTTCGATCACCCAGCGCACCAGGGACGCAACTTCCCGCACGCCCAACTTTTCCATGATATTCGCGCGGTGTTTCTCCACCGTGCGGGTGCTCAAATCGAGATCCGAGGCCACCTCTTTGGAAGAGCGGCCAGCCGCGACCAAACACGCCACTTCCAATTCGCGGGCCGATAAGACTGAAGGCGGTTGCGTGCTCGCTGGTGGCAACGAGGTCGCATTGGCCGGCTTGGACTCCGCCTGCACGTTGGAGGCAAAAAACATCCCTCCTGCCATCACGGTGTCGATCGCCTGCAAAACGTAGGCCAAGGGTGCGGTCTTATCCACAAAACCCGCGACCCCCAAACTCATCAACTGCGAAGGTAACTTCGGCTCTGCAAAGCCCGTCAGCACCATGATGCGCACGTTGGGATGAACCGGACGTAACTCGCGCACGATATCCAGCCCGTGTTTGCCCGGAAGATGGAGGTCAACCAACAGCAGATCCGGTGGATTATCCAAACAGGCCTGAAGCCCGGAAATTCCATCAGAGTAGTCAGACACATTATGCCACCCCTTGCGCTTGACTAGGGCACGTCGGAGGAGCTGACGAAAAACGGTCTCATCCTCAATAAGAACGACACTCGGAGATTCTGGCGTGTTGGAATCGTCTTGAGTCATGGGAATCGCAAAGGGTTGACGACAATTTGGGGTCCCGGCAAGCGCGTTATACGCATTTATACCCATAACTTTTCGAATCTGTGTTTCTCAATAACCATTTTCATAAAAACTGTGCTGGTTGTCGCTGATCGAAACTGCCACTTACGGAAAACCCTGCCGCCACCGTAAAGTTAACCAACTATGAAAGACGTTTCGCCCCTCCCTTCCGCTCCGTCCCTCTATCACCGGTTGGCCGACACCGTGCAGGACCTGATCGAAAACGGCACCCTTCGTCCCGGCCATCGCGTGCCTTCCGTCCGCCGCATGTCGATGCAGCGCGAAGTGAGCGTTTCCACCGTCGTCCAAGCCTACACTGTGCTCGAAAATCGCGGATTAATCGAAGCTCGTCCTCAATCGGGTTTCTATGTGCGGGCGCGGGGTGAGCTGCGAGCTCCCGAACCTCGGATTGCCCGGCCCATGGCTCAACCTTCCGCCGTCGGCGTCAGTGACCTTGCTGCCGATTTCATGGCCCACTCCGCCGATCCCTCATATGTCCCCTTCGGCGCGGCCTGTCCTCATTACTCGCTTTTCCCGAACAAAAAACTCGCCCGACTCCTCGGAGCGGTGGGGCGCGACGATCCGGCTCTACTCGGACGTTACGCCATGGATTGGTCTTATCCTCCCCTCGCTCGCGAGATTTCACGACGCTATTTACAGACCGACACCTCATTGCCCCACGACGAATTGGTCATCACCGTGGGCTGCACCGAAGCGCTCAATCTTTCGCTTCGCGCGGTGACCAAACCCGGCGACACCGTCGCAATCGAAACTCCCGCCTACTTCGGCGTGCTCCAAGCGATCAATGCGCTCGGACTCACCGTATTGGAAATTCCGAGCGATCCTCGTGACGGCATCAGTCTCCCCGACCTGCGCCAAGCCTTGGAAACGTGCCAGATCGCCACGGTGATCGTCACCCCGGCCTATCAAAATCCTCTTGGTTCCTGCATGCCCGATTCCGCCAAAGCGCAGCTGTATGGGTTACTGCAAGAGTTCGACATCCCAGCCATCGAGGACGACGTGTATGGCGATCTCCACTGGGGCGAACGTCGGCCCAAACCCCTCAAAGCTTGGGACACCGACGGACGCGTGCTGTTGTGCAGTTCTTTCGGCAAAACTCTGGCCCCTTCGTTGCGGGTCGGTTGGTGCGCGCCCGGCCGCTACTTGGAACGAGTTCGGCGGCTCAAGTTCACCAATACCTTGGGCACGCCCGTCGTCCTGCAAAAGACCATTTCCGATTTCTTGCGCAATGGCGGCTATGACCACCACTTGCGATCCATCCGCAGGGCCTACCGCGAACAAGTCCAACGTTTCTCCGCTGCCATCATTCAAGATTTCCCCCTGGGCACCCGGATCAGTCGACCCCAAGGCGGGTTTGTGTTGTGGCTCGACCTGCCGGGCAACATCGACTCAGTTCGCCTCTACCACGAGGCGCTGGCCGCGAAGATCACCACCGCCCCCGGGGTTTTGTTCTCCGCCCAAGCGCGCTATCTGCAGTGCCTGCGAATCAATTGCGGGCTGCCTTGGACTGATGAAATCTCCAACGCGATTCGGCGACTCGGAGAACTGGCCAAAGCCCAAATCTAACTCGCACTGCGACCACTTTGTAAAATTCACCCCAATTTTTTTTACAATTCGATAACTCTTTTCCGATTTGAACCTTTTTCCCCGCGTCGCCAAAATTTCGGAATCAAGCCGGGCCTAAATCATTCGCGACATCTTCGCCCAAATCTCCGGAGCGTTTTGGGACGAAACATCCTTATCTGGCTCCTTGGCATCGCCGCATTTTCCTCTCCCGCTCTCCAGGCTGTGTCTCTCGGCGAGCTTCGGCAGGACCCCAAAATGAACCCCAAGAAATTCGCCAACAAATTTGAGGATTTCCGGTTCGAACTGCACAAAGAGGTCCAACCCGCCGAAAGATTCCTGCAACGACGGGCCGGCGATTGTGACGACTACGCCGTGCTCGCCGACTTCATTCTACCTGCTCGCGGCTACGAGACCCGCCTCATTCACATCCGCCTAGCCGGCACGATCGCACACGCCGTTTGTTACGTGACCGAGGACAAAGTCTACCTCGACTACAACAAACGCAACGTCTTCTTCACTCTCACGAAGTCCGATCCCTCACTGCGGGCTATCGCCACCAAGGTTGCGGACTCTCTCGGCACCAATTGGACCAGCGTTTCGGAGTTTGTCTACTCTTACGATCACGACTACAAAACCATCACCGCCACCGTGGTTCGCACCGATGATCCTGCCCTAGACCCTCCCCCGACCAAAGCTCCTCCGCCTTCCAATGCCTTCAATATCGATTGAGCAGTTCTTGCGTTCTTCTCCACACCCTCCCGACTCATGGACAAATCATTCCGTCTCATTTTAACATTCTTCTCGGTGGTCGCGGCGGGATTGCTCACGATCGTCGTGATCTCGCTGTCTAATTCGACTCGCGCCGTGAAGGCCGCCGATTGGGTTAATCATTCCCACGCCTTCATCTCCGAAATTCGGGAGACCATGGGTTCCTTGAATCGAGCGGAAGGCGCGCTCAACGCCTACTTAATTACTGCCGATCCGGATCATCAAGCCGACTATCGCATCGCATTTGGCGAATTGGGAGAACACCTTGAGGTCGCTAAGGCCCTCGCTGCTCAATCCTCCGAGGAAGCCAATGCCGTCGCCGAACTCGAGACCTTGCTCCTCACCCGCAGTCAACGTGCTAAAGCCATCCTGACTGCCTATCGAAACGATGACCAGGCCCAGTTGAAGGCAACCCTCCAGAGCGCGGAAGATACCGAAGCAAGATCAATGATTGACCGTGTCACCAAGGATATCCTCGACCGCCAGCGAGAACTCCTCAACGAGCGGGATCAGTTCGCTTTTCGCGACGATAACCGGGCGCGCAACGCACTCTATGTCGGGTCCCTCCTCACTGCCCTTATGTTGATTGGGACCGCCTGGTTCATCCGCGACGATTTGGCCGCCCGTCGCCGCGCCGCTGACTTACTCGCCCGTTCGAATGAAGAACTCGAAATCAAGGTCCAAGAACGCACCGCCGAGCTTGTCGTAGCCAACCAAAAGCTCCGCGAAGAAAATCTCGAATCCCGTTGGTCCAACCAAGCCCTCGAGCATCAACTCCGATACAGCGGTCTCATTATCAATTCCTTAAGCGAGCCCATTCTGGTTATCACCAAGGCACTCCGCGTTTCCCGGGTTAATCCGGCCGCCCTCCGCGCCACCCAGCGAGACATCGTGGAACTCGTCGATCACACCCTCCACGACATTATTAAGCTGACCGCCCCCGGGACTAACCAAACCGATAGCCTCGCCCCGCTCACCGAAGCCCTGCAATTCGGTTTCGATGTTCGGCTCCTCCCCGTCCACCTCACAGTCCCGGGTCAGCCTGACCAACTCGCAAACCTTAATCTTTTCCCGTTACGTGACCGGGATCGGGTCGTCGGTGCGGTGATCACGCTTTATCTTACCCCCTCCACGTCGTAACTTCCACCTCAGCTTGACTCAAAACATCGTGACCAAACACATCCTCACCATCGACGACGAAGACGTCATTCGCGAAATGCTCACCGACTTCCTCCAAATTTTGGGCTATCGGGTCACCGGGGCAGCCACGGGCGCACAAGCGCTTCAAGTCGTGGCAACCGACCCACCCCATCTCATCATCACCGATCTCCAACTCGAAGAATCCGACGGCCTCGAATTCATCGACAAGTTCAAAGCATCGCTCCCTGACGTGCCGATCATTTTACTCACGGGTATGCTGTTCGATTCCCGGGTGGTGGAAGAACGCATTAAGGCCAGAGTCAGTGCTTACGTCCCGAAAACCACGCCGTTGCACGAACTGCGTAAAGTCGTGACCGGACTGCTCGGAGACTGAACCAATCCCCCGGACCATGCCCAAAACCGTCTCCTTACTGCTATTCCCCGAGGTCGAAGTTCTCGATTTTGCCGGACCCTTTGAAGTTTTGTCCGTGGCCAACGAAATCGACGGAAAAAACCGCTTAGCCCTATCGATTGTGGCACCCAATTCAGCCCCCGTCGCCGCCCGTAACGGCCTCCGCATCGTCCCCGATCACAGCCTCGAATCCTGCCCGTCCAGCGACATCCTTGTTATCCCTGGCGGTTTCGGCACCCGCGCGCTTCTCCTCCAACCCGAGGTAATCGAATGGGGGCAACAACGCGCCGCGACCGCCGAGATCGTATTCTCCATTTGCACGGGCTCCCTCCTGCTTGCCAAAGCCGGACTACTGGACGGCCTCACCGTCACGACGCATCACTCGGCCTTGGGTCACCTCGCGAAACTCGCCCCTCACTCCACGATCGATCCCTCTCAGCGTTTTCACGACAACGGTAAATTCATCACCGCTGCGGGCATCAGTGCAGGCATAGACGCCGCACTCCATCTCGCCGCCCGGTTGTTCGATTCCGAGGTCGTGGCAAAAACCCTTCGCGAGATGGAATACACGCCTCAAAAATAATCCGAGGGGCTGCTCCCCTCGCGGCGTAACACTCGACCTATGAAGCCTTTCATTTCCGTTCTCGCCTTATTCCTGTCCTTCGGCGCCTCCGCTTTCGCCAATCATCACGAAGAGGCTGCGGACGCCTATCCCCTCACCACGTGTGTCGTTTCCGATGAGCCCCTTGGCGAAATGGGCGATGTGGTCTATTACACCTACAAAGCCGACGGCCAATCCGACCGCGAGGTGCGTTTCTGCTGCAAGATGTGCATCGCCCGCTTCAAGAAAGATCCCGCGAGCTATCTGGCCAAAATCGACGCGGCAGCCGCGCTCCAAGCTCACGCCCACACCGACACCACCGCGTCCGCGAAATCTTGCTGCGACGAAGACAAATGCGCCGCGTGCGAAGCTAAAACCGACTAAACCGCATTCGCCTCCTTCCGGCCAATGCGCTCTTCATCTCTATTCGCCTGCGGAGCCCTCATTTTGACGGCTCAGTTGCGACTCCCGGCTCAATCCGTCGAGGCCCCGACCACCTTGGCGGCCTATCTCGAACGAGCGCAAACGGCCAATCACGAGTTGCAGGCTTACGCGTCCCGCTATCAAGCCGCCCGGGCACGAATTCCTCAAGCACGGGCATTACCGGACCCCATGCTGCAAGTCACGCACTTCGCCGAATCCGTGCAAACACGGACCGGGCCGCAGGAAAATATTATCATGCTGAGCCAACGCGTGCCTTGGTTCGGTCGCTTAAGCGGACGCGAACTCGTGGCCAGCGAAGAAGCCGAAGCCATCCACTACGCCTTCCAAGCTCGTCAACTCGGACTGGCTCGGCTGGTCGGAATCAGCTTCTATGACTACGCCTTCTCCGGCAAAGCGATCGAACTCACGACCGAAAACTTACGTCTGCTCGAAAAACTCGAGCCTCAAGTCGAGGAGCGCGCTCGCACCGGTGGCAATCTCAACAATTTACTCCGGCTCCAGGTCGAAATCGGCAAATTACGCGATCGTTTGGCATCACTGAATGCACAACGGATCCAACACAGCGCGCGCCTCGCTGCCCTCCTGGCTTGGCCCAACCCGGAATCACTGCCCTGGCCCACTTGGACCCTAGTCGATGCCGAGTCTTCAGATCTCAAGCTCATGGAGCGGCCTTCGCTCCTGCTCGCTGTCGACCAACAAAACCCCGAACTTTTGATGCTCGAACGCAAAGTTTCCAGCGCCCGGGCTCGGGTCGAACTGGCCCGTTTGGAAACCCGCCCGGATCTCACCATTGGACTCACTTACATCCAAGTTGGTCGTCCGGTGGTCAACCCCACCACCCCCAACGCTGGCCGAGACCCGTGGGGCGTTTCCTTGGCGGTCAATTTACCGATTTGGAATCAGAAAAACTCAAACCTTCGCCAAGAGGCAGAGTCCACTCAGCGCAGCGCCGAAAGCGAACTGGCCGAACGTCGCAACCAACTTCGGGCCGACACTCTCGTGGCCCTTTCCGCTGCAGCCGATGCCCAACGGCGAGTGCGCCTCTACGAGAATGACCTCCTGCCCCTTGCCCGCCAAGCCGTAGACAACACCCTCGTCGGCTATCAAGGAGACCGCGCCACGCTGCTCGAATTGATCGATAGCGAACGTTCGCAACTCGATTTGGAACTTCAACTCTGGCGCGCCTATGCCGACGCCGCGCAACAGAAACTGACCCTCCTCACCCTGGCCAACCAGCCACTCTAATTTCCAATGTCGCCCAAACCAAAATTCATCGCGGGTCTCATTGTGACCCTCGTGTTCGGTCTCGTGATCGGAAGATTCACCCGGTCGACCCATTCTCCCGACGACCACGCCCCCGCCCTCTCGGTTGCGTCGACCCAAGCTCAATCCCCTTCGGTTTGGACCTGCTCCATGCATCCCCAGATTCAGCAACCAGGTCCGGGGAAATGCCCCATCTGCGGCATGGATCTCATTCCGCTCGATGCCGGAGGCACCTCCAACGATATCGGCCCTCGTAGCTTGGCGATGAGTCCCAGCGCCATCGCCCTGGCCGACATTCAAACCACAATCGCTGAGCGACGCTTCCCCGCGGTCACCGTCCGACTCGTCGGACAACTCGACTACGATGAAACCCGCCTCCGCTCGCTCACGGCCCGATTCCCCGCCCGCATCGATCAACTGTTTGTCAACTACACCGGCGTGGCCGTCGCGAAGGGAGAACACCTCGCCCGCATCTACAGTCCCGAACTCATTACCGCGCAACGCGAATTGCTTTCCGCCCACGCAGCCAATCCCGATAGCGTGATCTCCCGTGTGGCCCGCGACAAGTTACGTCTCTGGGATCTTCTGCCCGAGCAAATCGATGCCATTCTGGCCCGCGGCACAATCTCCGACAGCTTCGAACTGCGAGCCCCCAACGGCGGCGTCGTTGTGCTCAAAAACGTCAAGGAGGGCGACTACGTCAAAACTGGCGAAGCCCTCTTTCGCATCGCCGATTTGACCGAACTTTGGCTCCACCTGCAGGCCTTTGAATCCGATTTGGCCAAGCTGCGTTTTGGCCAGACCGTCGAGTTCACCGTAGAGGCATGGCCGGGCGAAACCTTCTCCGGTCGCGTCGCGTTCATTGCTCCCGATGTGGATCAACGAACCCGCACCGTGCCGATCCGCGTCAACGTGCCCAATCCAGACGGCCGCCTCAAGCCCGGCATGTTTGCTCGAGGCGAGGTGCGCGTAAAACTGGCCGCCGAAAATCAGGTGTTCGCCTCTGATCTGGTCGGCAAATGGATCAGCCCCATGCACCCCGAAATCATCAAAGACGGCCCCGGACAATGCGATGTATGTGGCATGGATTTGGTATCCGCCGAGTCATTAGGCTATTCCGAAGCGATTGCCGGAGAACCCCCGGTGGTCGTGCCCAGCTCCGCCGTGCTTCGCACCGGCCAACGTGCGGTCATCTACGTGCACCACGCCGATGGAGAGGAATCAGTTTTTGAAGGACGTGAAGTCACCCTTGGCGCTCAAGCGGGCAATGATATCATCATCGCCTCCGGCCTCGCCGCGGGCGAGGAGGTCGTGACTCACGGGGCCTTCAAAATCGACAGTTCACTGCAGATTCTGGCCAAACCCAGCATGATGAATCCCTCAGGCGGCGGCCTCACTGCCAGCCACCCTCATGACCCGGCTCCGATGACGCCCGGCACCCCGAATCACGAAGGCCATGAGGCAGTCACCGGGCTCGTGATTGAGCCTGCCCTCGTGCCCAAGTTACTTCCGCCTTACCTGGAACTGCAGGCCGCGCTGGCCAACGACGATCTCTCGGCCGCCCACGCCGCCCTCCAAGCCATGATGGCCGTGACCGGTCATACCGGGCCTTTGCCCGATCTCATCCATACCGTTCTCGGTGCCAGTAATCTGGATACGATAAGAGGAACCACCTTTGTGCGGTTATCGAATGCCTTGATCGCCGTGCTCCGAGACCATCCGGGGTCGATCGAGAATCATGTCGTGCTGATGCACTGCCCGATGGCGATGGGCGGCGACGGCGCCGATTGGTTGCAATCGTCGGATCAGTTGAAAAATCCGTATTTCGGCGCCGATATGCTCACCTGCGGCACGATCGTGGAAAAATGGGGCAAGGGACAAGGGTCTACGGACGGGGGCTCAAAGGAGATGCACCCTTGAGTTCAGATTCCTTGGAAAACTTTCAAGTTCATCGATTGGCGATGGAACTTTGGGACCTTGTGGTGGAGGACCTTTCCGCTCTGGCCAAGAAACCTGTCATGGAACGTCTCGTTTCACAGCAACTGGGTAGTGCCGATTCGATCGCGGCGAACATCGAAGAAGGTCACGGCCGCGAGACCACCAAGGAGTATATCCGTTTTCTCGTTATTGCACGGGGATCTGCTCGAGAGACCAAGGGTCGCTACACGCGATTACGCCACTGGTTCGCCCCCGATCTCGTTGCCGATCGAACCGCGCGTTG
>CAXBOL010000002.1:0-32539 GCA_963977295.1 uncultured Opitutaceae bacterium | reverse complement strand
GACGTTGGTATTTTACCCCGACTTTAACGCCCGCGCCAACCAGCGTCGGGGTGTAAAACCCCTCCCACATCATTCGACCGCTTGAATCAAACCCACCTGAAGCGGGAAGTAGCCTGCACCCGATCCCTATTTGCCCAAGTCTAGGAAAACGAGAACCAGATCACGCCGCTCGACGTCTCAAACAAACCGCGCATCGCAGTCCGCGCGTCGGGGCGGACGCGGTCCGGCTTATACCAAACTCCCTTGGCAAATGGACTTCCGACGAAGATGTCGGGCATAAAGCCTGACCCACAAACAAGTTACTTACCACGATGTGGGTCGGGCTTTACGCCCGACATCCGGCGCTCCTGTAAAATCTGATTACTTCAGGCTGATGAGACTAAAGCGTTTCCGGAATCGCATAGCCGGGCCGTTGCACGCCTTTTAAGAGGAAACGGGCTTCGGCGAGGGTGGCATCGTTGCCGCCTTGCACCGCCGTGATCCCGTCGTCGGATGCACTGAGATCGAGCCAAGGCCCCACACTCAGGGGATGTTTGTCCAGATCGACATGGTGCACACTCAAATGACTTTGCATGCCCTTGAACACATCGACCGCGCCCGTCGTGGCTTCGAGGGTGGTCAGCGCCTGCGTGACTGAGCCCGGTTGGCCGAGTCGGTAGGAGATGTTGCCATAATGACAGAACCTCGCCGAATCGTGACCGATTTGAGGCGGGGCCGTGAGGTCCGCTCCCCGTCGGCTGCGCACGGCCGCGAAGAAGTTCTTCAGGTGGTCGGGCACTCGATCGGTTTCGAGCGATTTGGGCTTAAGCTTCTTGCCGTCGTTGTCGAAAATTGCTCCGCCGACGTAACCCGCAAAGTAACCGTGTTCACATTGGACAACGAGGCCGTGACGCTGACCGCGCAGATTATCCGAATACGTGGCGCCCGGACGAATGGGCAGCGCCCGATTTTCGAAAAAGAGCGGGGCTTCATCAAACTCGATCACCGACAACTGCGTGTTGGGCGCATCGCCCACATCGTCCACCGCAAACCGGCCCCCGATGCTGACCGCCCGTCGTGGCATCGCAGCGTCGCCAAAAAACCGCCGGGCTTGGTCAACGACGTGCACCCCCATATTGGCAAGGTCGCCATTGCCGGTGTGCCACTTCGCGTGCCAATCATAATGCAGCCGCGTGCGCCGCAACGGCATGACGGGGGCCGGGCCACTGTAGCGATCGAAATCCAACCAATCCGGATACCACGGCAACTCCCGCCCCAACGGTTCCCGCCGCACGTAGGCCACGCCGTGCATCCACTGAATCTGGCCGAGCTGGCCGGAGCGAATGTAGGCCGCCATCTCGTCCATCGTCAGATCCGAGCGCATCTGCGTGCCCGTCTGCACGATACGGCCGTAGCGTTCACTGGCTTCGATGACCTTGCGACCCTCCCATACGGTTCGGCCCACGGGTTTTTCCACGTAAACATCCTTGCCCGCCTGACACGCCCACAGCGTCGCCAACGCGTGCCAATGCGTGCAGGTCGCGATGATCACCGCGTCCACATCGGCGCGATCAAACACCGCCCGCATATCGGTCGACGCGAAGATCGGCGTCGACCCGCCATTATAGATGGCGACTTGCTCAGCCAAACGGCGCGGATCGACATCGCAAAGCGCCACGAGTCGCACCCCGGCCAGCCCCGATGTCACCTTCGCCAACTGCGCTCCCTTGATGCCAAGTCCTATGATCCCCAAGCGAATTGCGTCGTTCGATCCCACTACTTGTGCCCAGGCCGACGGCACCAAGCCCGCCACCACCCCAGCACCGCTCACCAACGCTCCATTTCGTAGAAAAGTTCGGCGGGAAATCATCCCGCTATCCTGCTCGCAATTTCATCGGTTGAAAAGCTCCGAAAGCACCCCGCCGCAGGGGAAATCAAGCCAAGGCCCCTGCGTTGATCGCTTGAATGCCGGTCTCGCCGACAATCACGTTGCGATCAGCCCCAAGAACGGCCCGTATGAGCGCATGGGCATCAAATATCAGCCGACGGTAAAGGACAACAAACTGGGCAAGCGGTTTCAAACCCAGGCCCAGCGCGACGCCTCTCCCACTCCCAATCCCGGCGTGCGCACGCCGAAAAAGCTCAGCAAAAAAGCCGCCGCCCGCGCCGCGGCGAAAACCTCCGCTCCAGAAACACCTCAGGACTGATCAGACCGACATCAATTCGCCAAAAATTGCCCGGGATCCATCGCTGAGTATTTGATCCGCCAAGCACACAGCGCGGACTAGAAAGGTCCAGGAGTAAACCCATCGACCGAGGCAGGGTCTGGCACATAAGCACCCGTGCGAGTGGTTCCCTCGCGAAAATTGTAGAGTTCGATCACCCGAAGCAGTTCTGAAAGGGAAAATTCACCGTTCCGGCTGTAGTCGGCCGAGTGGAATCGACTAAACTCGATTGCGCTCCCTGACGGGGTATCCGGATCCGCCTCGAATCCATCAGGTGAGGTGGAATTAAGACGATAGCGACCCGTGCGAGTAGTGCCTCGGCGCGTGTTGTAAAGTTCGATGACCCGCAGTAGCTCAGACAAATCGAGCCGATTGTTTCGATCCATGTCAGCGGAATGAAAACTCTGCTCCATGGGCAAAGTTAACGGGTCCGGTTTGGCCGTGATTTCGACCTCTGCGTCGCCGAAGGTCGCAGTTACCATTGCGACCAGTTCGACGGTTTCGGTGGCGTCCACCGGAGATCGCAGTTCGTAGCTGAAGGTTAGGGGGCTGGCGGCGACCGAACCCCACTTCCATTCCAACAGGTCGGATTGGCCTTCAATTGGGTCGGCTATCGACGACGGGCCGGACGAGGCAACGAAAGTCCACGCACCGCCATTGGTGTTGGCCGGTAGGAGGACTGACCAGACCAGTTCGTCGATCGGGGTGTCAAACGCGAGTTCGTTGGTCACAATGATGATTTCGCCTGGGGTAAATGGTTCGCTTTCCACGGCGTGTTGAGCCGCTAGGCCGAACAGCGCCAGCATGACGGGATTGGACAGGATCCAGCCGCCCGGCTGGCTGATGAGCACGGTGTAGGCTCCCTGATCGGACGGCTGAAGATCAGTCAGGAGCAACGAGGGCTCAGTGGCGCCTGGAATATCGACCCCATCGTGGCGCCATTGGTAAGTAAACGGACCTTCGCCACTCGCTCTGACCGTGAAGACCACCTCACCTGCGGGAAGGCCGGCTTGAGCAACGGGCTGAGTCAAAATCGTGGGGGGCAAGTTTATACTCAGAGCCAGCGGATCGACGAGGCGATCCACCGTCGGCGACCGAAACACTGCCAAAGCGTCGATCGTCGGGCTACCCGTCAAGCCAGCGGGATAGCCGACCTTAAAGGTAAAGGAGGCCTGATCGGTCGGGTTTTCGATGTAAGCGAAACCCAATTCGCCTGTCGCGCCACGGCGTGGAGTGATGGTGACTTCACCAGAGACGACTTCATCAAACCAGAAACCGTCAGGCAGATTGATGACCCAACCCAAAGCGGCTGGTTTCAGGCCAGGGTAGTCGATTGTGGCGACGAGACGAAGGAACCCACCTTCCGGCAGGAAGGTGGAAGCAACCGAGTTGAGGGCCAGTGTGGCCGTAACGTTAGGAGGCGAATCCTGACGAATGGTGAGGGCAGCCGACCGGGACGAGGTAGAACCGTCGGAGTTCGTGGCAACCAAATGGTAGACTCCTTCTTGAGTGGATTGGACCGTGTTGATGAGTAAGGTCGGCATGTTGGCACCCTCAAGTGCCGCCCCATCGCGATACCATTGAAAGGTTGGATCGGGGACGCCAATAGCACGAGCGGAGAATTCAATGGAGCGGTCGGTCCAAGTCATCACGCCTACCGGTTGGAGAGTAAAATAGGGCGAGAAATTGACGACCAGAGTTGCGGGGGCACTGGTGACAGAGTCGAAGCGGGAACTGGAAAGTATCACGTCGTAAACCCCCGAGTCGTCGGCCTCCAGGTCGGATAGCGCAAGGGTTGCACTCGTGGCGCCGGGAACATCGGTGCCGTCCTTGCGCCACTGATACGTGGGTGCCGGATTACCTATCGCTTCGATCTCAAACGTGGCCGCAGCGCCCGCTCCACGCGTGAGGGGTTGAGGCTGGGTAAGAATTTGAGGGGCAAACTGAACATCTACTGTAGCGGGATCCGAGGTGACGGTGCCCGCCTCGTTGGTGAGAATCGCGGTGTAGGTGCCGGCAGCTTCAGGAGGAATGTTTTCGAAAACCAAAGTGGCATAAGTCGCACCATCAATTGCTACACCGTTGAGATACCACTGGATCGAAGGCGCAGGCAAACCGCTGAAACCGACCCTGAGTTGTCCGGTTTCTCCGGCGGTTAGGGTAATTCCGGAGGGATGCTGACTGAGGGATGGCGCAAGCAGAACCCTAAGCGTCGCGGTTGTGCTGATTGCGATTCCGGCCACATTGCTGACCACAACATCATACACACCGGCATCTCCAGCTTCAACTTGAGTGAGGCTGATTGAAGAGAAGGAGGCATCGGCGATATCTTCGCCATCTTTGCGCCATTGGTAAGTTGGTGCCGGAGAGCCAATCGCAACAACCGAAAACTCTGTGGTTGCGCCGAGGTCAACGGATCGGGTTTCGGGATGCTCAATGATTTCAGGCGCTTGTTGCACCACTAGGGTCGCGGAGGCGCTGATCAGCATTCCGGAGGTGTTGGTGCCGACGACATCGTAATCTCCCGCGTCGTCGAACTGGGCGGCAGCGATCTGCAAGGAAGTTCCCGTCTCTCCTTCCAAAGATTCACCATCCTTGCGCCATTGTAGACTGACTGGACCGTCTCCGCTTAATTCGACTGTCATTGCAACAGCGGAGCCGAGTAGGACTGTTTGTGAAAGAGGTGACTCGGTAAAGGAGAAGGCAGGCGGCGAATTAACTTGGATCCACATGCTGTGCTCTCCGCCCGCGGCAATCGCGGCAATCCGTTCGGTAATCAGAGTTGGTGTTTTGCGTTGAGTTTCACTGCCATCGCCCAATTGGCCGAAGGTATTCCGCCCCATAGCCCACAAGGTGTGGTCCGTTTTGGTGAAAAGGCTGTGGCTAGAACCTGCCGCAACTTGGAGGACGTTATCGGTGACTCTTACCGGTTCGAGTCGTTGCGTCGTCGTGCCATCGCCCAGCTGGCCTTGGGAGTTGTAACCGGTGCTCCAGAGAGACCCGTCACTCTTAACAATAAGGCTGTGATTACCGCCCGCAGCCACAGAAGCGACACTTGTGCCCACCACTACTGGATTGAACCGATGAGTGGTCGTGCCATCTCCCAACTGCCCACGGGTATTGTTTCCCATCGCGTGAAGACTGCTGTCTTCGGTCAAATAAAGACTATGGGTGCTTCCTGCTTCGGCGAGACGCACACTAGTCGAGATTTGGATTGGAAAAGTCCGCGTGGTGGATGAACCATCACCAAGTTGGCCGTAGCCATTGCTGCCCATGCCCCAAAGGGTGCCGTCAGATTTGACGAACAAGGTGTGAGTGTCGCCCGCCGAGACGACTGCTACATTAGAAGCGACTTGAACCGGAAGCAGCCGATCAGTGGTGGTGCCGTCACCGAGTTGGCCAGCGCTGTTGTCTCCCACCCCCCAAAGTGATCCATCGGACTTCACGAAGAGGGTGTGACCCACACCGGCAGAAAACGAGCTGACTCCGGTGGCGACCAAAACCGGGATCGATCGACTCAAATTGGTTTCTTCCCCCAGGGCTCCGTCGATGTTGCGACCGACCGACCATAACGTGTCGTTTTGATCGAGAAAAAGGCTGTGTTCTCGACCGGCAGAGATCGAAGCCACGTGCGAGGTAACCTGACGGGGAACAGCCCTGCGGTTGACCGATCCGACGCCCGTGGCTCCGAAGAGATTGTAACCAGCGGCCCAAACTTCGCCCTCGAGGGTTTGGAACAGCAGGTGAGTGGAGCCAGCGCTAAGCGCAGTAACGTCACTCGCAATCACTGCTGGTTCTCGTCTATCGGACGTGCCCTCGAGTCCGAGTTCGCCGCGAAAGTTGCTACCGATGCCGTAGAGAATACTGTCGCTAGTAAGGAAGAGTGTAAAACTCTGGCCACCGGTAGCGGTGTTCACATTGGCTGCGACTTCGACCGGAGAGTGGCGACTGAATTTGCTGCCATCGCCTAGTTGCCCGTTGCTGTTGTTTCCCATCGTCCAAAGCGAGTCGTCAGTCGTGATGAAAAGACTGTGGTAATCGCCAGCGGAGACGAAGCGCACACCGGTCGCAATACTAACGGGCGTAAGTTGATCGGTGGTCGTGTCGTCGCCAAGCTGGCCGTAAGCATTGTAACCGGTAGCCCATAACGATCCGTCGATTTTTACGAACAACGAATGCTGGCTACCGGCGGCGGCCGAGACTACACCAGTCGCGATCTGGATGGGAATGGAATGATTGGTTTGCGAGCCATCGCCGAGTTGGCCTCGGTTGTTTTTACCCATGCCCCAAAGTGATCCGTCTTGTTTTATAAAGAGGGCGTGACTAGCTCCGATTACGACCGTCTCGACCTGAGTGGCGACCTGCACCGGAGAAAGACGGTCTTCCTCCGTGCCATCGCCCAACTGTCCGTCCCGGTTTTCGCCCATCGCCCAGAGCGTGCCGTCATTTTTAATGAACAGGGTGAATCGATTCCCGGCAGTTGCGGCCCGCACGTCGTTGGCGATCACTTTGAGGCGCCAACTGGGTTCCTTGGTGCCATCACCCAACTCACCTTCATTGTTGAAACCCGCGCCCCAAAGGGTGCCATCGTTTTGGAGAAAAAGGCTGTGGTTAGTGCCGGCACTAAACGATGCCACTGAATTCAACGAGATCGCTTTTAAGAGTTCTTGGAACACCACATTATTAAGACCCAGCTGCCCATATTCATCGGCGCCCACTGTCCAAAGTTCACGAAGTCCGCTGTATTCCGATTCTTGATTCACAACGTATTCGTGCCCCGCAATCAGGACTGTGGCGCTACGTGAGCCCCCGGTAGAATTAGGATCGACCGTGACGTCAACCACGTGGTTTCCAAATCCCTTCAATTGGCTGAAGTGCACCCAATCGGGATGGTCTTCCACGGCCCAATTTTGCGCGCTATTCACGCTAAGCGTATAGCGAGTTTCGCCCCCCCCGACCGTCTGACTTTGGGAAGAGAGAATCCGCTCCGGCACGGCCAACACGGTCACAACCGCCGCATCACTGGTCAAGGAACCCACCGAGGAAGTGACGATAACATCAAAGGTTCCTGAATCGGTGAGATGGAGATTAGGTATCTCCAGATTAGAGCCAGTTTGTCCGGGTAAGATTTCTCCATCTTTGCGCCATTGGAGGAAACGTGGCACCTCCCCGTCAGTCGAAACCGTCAGCATCAAATCGTCGCCCCTGAGTAGGGTTTGGCTTTGGGGCGAAGCGGTAATCGTGATCAACGAAGGCGGGCCGGAGGCAATCCAATGACTGCGAAATGATCCAGCTGAGATGCCAGTAACGTGGTCGGCCATTTTAATCGGCACGTAGACATCCTCGATGGTTCCAATTCCGGCCTGTCCAATGGTGTTGGAACCTATAAACCACAATGTCCCGTCGATTTTTGTGAACAGGGTATGGTGATCACCCGCAGAGATCAGGCTCACTCCGAGTTGGACCATTTCGGGCGTAGTGCGATCGACGCTCGAGGAGAAGAGGGATTTTCCGTTATCGTTGCTTCCCATGGCCCACAATTTCCCATCCGAGGTAACGAAAAGACTGTTGTTAGAGCCTGCATCTACAGCGACTACATCAGCTGCTACGTGCACCGGAAAAGAGCGATTATCTTTGGTACCGTCACCAAGTTGACCGTTGGAGTTATTGCCAGTTGCCCAAAGACCGCCGTCTGACTTCAGGAATAAACTAAACTGGTTTCCGGCCGAAAACTCCACTACACCAGTAGCAATAGGAACCGGAGTGTTTCGATCTATGGTAGTGCCGTCGCCTAGTTCACCTTTTCCGTTGTAGCCCATGCCCCAAAGACTCCCGTCTTCCTTTAGAAAAAGGCTATGACCAGCACCGGCCGACGCCTTGATCACATGACTGGCAATTTGAATGGGAGACACACGGGTGATGGCAGTGCCATCACCCAACCTGCCTTGATTGTAACCCATACCCCAGAGAGTTCCATCGGACTTCACATACAAACTGTGCGAATCACCAGCGGAGATTGAGATGACATCAGTGGCCACCCGAACCGGCAACGTGCGCGTGTCGGTCGTGCCGTCACCCAAAGTGCCGTATTGATTGTTTCCCATGGCCCAAAGGCCACCATCTGCCTGCAAATACAGCGTATGATTTGGACCGGCCGAAACTTGAATGGTGTCGTAGTCGATTTGAACGGGTCGCGTTCGTTTGAAATAGGAGCCGTCTCCCCATTGCCCGCTTTGATTGCCTCCTGCGACCCAAGTTGATCCATCCAACTTAGCATATGTCATGTGGAATGATCCTGCGCTCACATCTGCCACATCGGTCGCAACTTGGATCGGGTCAGCATGATCTGTGGTGGTCCCATCTCCAAGTTGCCCGTAGCCGTTGTCGCCCATCGCCCAGAGCGTATCATCTGATTTCGTAAATAGCGCGTGACCCGAAGAGCCCGTCGATACGGAGGTAACATCGCTAGCGATGAAAGAAAGGTTCGAGTTTGAACCCAACGACCAAAGACCACCATTGTTCTTGATAAAAAGCACATGCCCAGAGGCGGCGGAAACCATGGCGACATCAGTCTCGACTTGAACGGGTGAAAGCTGATTCGAACCGGAACCGTCGCCCAACTGTCCGAGTGTGTTTCGCCCCATTCCCCACAAGGAGCCATCTAGTTTTATGAAAAATGATTGGGTCGAGCCGGTAGTGACGAAGTCTACATTCGACGCGATCATGATGGGAGAGGCGCGAGTTTGGGTCGTGCCGTCGCCCAATTGACCAAAGTAGTTGAGACCCATGGCCCACAGCGTTCGGTCTGATTTGATAAAAAAGCTATGACCGCTTCCCGCTGCAGCGAAAACCACGTCGCTTTCAATCTGAACGGGAGAATGTCCTTTGTTCAATTCTAGGTCACTGAATTCAGTCAAACCAATATCGCCCATACCCCACAATGACCCATCGGACTTAATGAACAATGAATGTGCACTTCCAGCGGTCGCAAAAACGACGTCCGATGCCACGGGCACCGGCAGAGTGCGATCCTCGATCGTGCCGTCGCCTAGTTGTCCGTAATCATTGCGTCCGGTGGCCCAGAGCGTGCCGTCGGTTCTGACAAACAATGTGTGATTTGATCCCGCGGCCAAACAAGTCACCGAATCGAGACCAATCCGGAAAACTCCAGCGGGAGGTAATATCAGTCCAAGACCCAATTGGCCTGAGTAATCGCGGCCTGTTCCAAATAAAGAGGAGTGAACGGAGAAAGTTGTTTTTTGCGAAAGGGTATGTTCGACCCCTGCGACGGTAAAAACAGCACTCCGGTCGGCACCCGTTCTATTTTCGTCCACCCGAACGTTAATGACACCGTCTACAAAACCGCTGCTGCGGTCCACATGAATCCAAGTGGGTAAATTTGAAATCGTCCACGGACCATCGACGGCGGTTCTAAGGGTATAGTTCGTGACAGACGCCCCGACTTCGCGTGAACTCGAGGACAACGCAACCGACAGCGTGGCAGAATTACTTATCAGGTCGCCGTCAGCGTCGGTGGCAACAACATCATAAATCCCTCCGTCAGACCAATCAACAAAAGGCAGTTCCAAAGTCGCATTGATCTCCCCCGGTAAATTTTTTTCATTTTTACGCCACTGGTAGGTAAATGGGCCGGGTCCTTCCGCGAACGCGGTCAAAGTGACGTCATCCCCCCGTGCCACACGTTGATCTTGTGGATGGGTTTTGAAACTCAGGGGCGGGGGAATATCCGCAACGATCCAAAAACTAGTATGCCCACCAGCAGCGAAAGCTACCGCCCGGTCGGCGACATGAATGGGATCCCAGTGATTCTCGGTAGTCCCGTCCGCCAAACTACCATAGCTATTGTTTCCCATGCCCCAAAGAGAACCATCACGCTTGCGAAATAAGCTGTGGTTCAACCCGGCGGACACGGCAGTGACCCCGGTGGTAATCGGAACGGGCAAGTGACTTATTTCGCTGGTTCCGAGTTGTCCTTGGCCACCATCACCCATCGCCCAAAGCGTTCGGTCGGAACCGACGTATAAACTATGGCTTTCGCCCGTCGCGGCAGCGATTACGTTGGACGCAATTTTAACCGGAGAAACTCGATCCGAAAGGGTGCCATCGCCGAGTTGGTGTTCAGCGTTATTACCCATCGCCCACAGTGTTCGGTCCAACTTGATGAACAAGCTATGCTCGTAGCCGGCAGAAATTTGCGTCACTCCGGTCGCGACCGGAACTGGCGTAAGTTTTTCGCTGGTTGTGCCATCACCTAACTGCCCCTTGGAATTATATCCGGTCGCCCAGAGAGTCCCTTCGTTAGTCACGTAGAATGAAGAATACCAACCCGCTGAAAGAGTGCGAACATCGGAGGCAATCTGGACGGGTGTCGCACGGTTGGTTTTTGTCCCATCGCCCAACTGACCCTCACTGTTGCTACCTACCGCCCAAAGTGTCTCGTCGGATTTCAGGAATAACGTGTGGGCGTATCCTGCAGCCATGGATTTGACGTCCGTGGCTATCAGGATCGGCGAAGACTTATCGATTTCAGTGCCATCCCCCAACTGTCCCGAAGAATTCAGCCCCATACCCCAAAGCGTTCCGTCATCCTTAAGATACAAACTATGCCGATATCCGGATGACACATTCGATACTTCCGAGAAAATTTGAACGGGATGAGTTCGGATCGTGTTTGATCCAGCACCGGCCTGCCCCCATCGATCATCTCCCATAGCCCACAGCCGGCCGTTATTTTTGATCAACACCCCGTGACTCAGTCCGGCGGACGCCGAAAATACCCCGGTAGCCAATTGCGCTGGAATGGATGCATCTGAAGATGTTTCGTCAGGCAATTGCGCGAAGGAATCTCCACCCATTCCCCAAAGCGAGCCATCCGTTTTAATGAAAAGTGTGCTGTAGGACGCACCGGTTGAAACACTGACGACATCGGTTGCGACTTGCACAGGAATCAGTCGACTAGTCTGGGTGCCATCCCCCAATTGTCCCGAACCGTTAAAACCCGTGGTCCAGAGAGTGCCGTCCTTTTTCACAAACGCGCTGTGAAGGTTGCGGGTGGAGACTGATTCCACGGCGGAAGCGATTTCAACCGGAGAAGTTCTGCTTTGGTTGGTTCCGTCGCCGAGCTGGCCCGATGAATTGGATCCCATCCCCCACAAAGTGCCGTCCGTCTTAACGAACAACGAAGTTCTGCTTCCAGCCGCGACTGAGGCCACCCCAGAGGCAATCAGGATGGGACTGCGGCGATCAGTGGTTGTGCCATCCCCTAATTCTCCTCGGGAATTAGATCCCACGGCCCACAAACCACCGTCGGTGGAAATATAGACGGTATGACTAAGTCCCGCAGAAGCGGTCCGCACCCCAGTGGCAATTCGAATCGGGGTCAATTGCAGCGATGACGCGTCTTCCCCCAATTGCCCCGCTGCGTTGTCGCCCATTCCCCATAATGTGCCGTCATTCTTTACAAAAAGGGAATGAAAGATACCGGCGGATATAGAATTTACATCAGAAGCGATTTTAACCGGGGAGGAGCGAGGTGTGGTCGTGCCGTCGCCCAATTGCCCCTGATCATTCAGACCGGCCGCCCACAAGGTGCCGTCCGCGAATAGAAAGAGACTGTGGTCTCGCCCCGCTGAGGCGGAGACTACGGACTCCAACCCTGTATCGAATGGTGCAGTATCCCGCAAAATTCGGTTAAGGCCTAATTGTCCGAAATCATCGAGTCCGGTGCCAACGAGCGTACTTAGTCCGCTCAATGGTTCCCGCTGCGAGATCGTATGAGAAACCCCTGCTACAATTATCGTGGCATTGCGTTCGGTTTCACTCGGATTGGCATCAACAGTGATATCGATTACCTGAGGGCCGCGCCCTGAAGCCCGGCTAGTCCTCACCCATTCCGGCAAACCCGAAACCACCCAAGCCTCTTGGCTGTGTATTCGAATCGTGTAGGTCGTCTCGAATGAGCCCACTATTTGCGACGTTGGCGTTAACGAATTTTCCGCGTGAAGAAATATCGTTGCAATACAGCCCACGACGAACAGTCGCACGACTCGGTCGATGCGGGAAAAACACATGGAATGGATTTTGAAAAAATTAAATAGTCTTAGCTTCGGGGTGGATGGATCGATTCATGTATCATGAACGATGCATTGATCACGCAATGGGGAGATGGTGCGTTTAGAACGCAATTAACGTGTATTTTTTCGCGACACGATGCTTGGATTCAAATTGGGTTAGGCGTCTAGTTTTGGATTCCCGATGTCAACGAATACAAAAAACTGTAGTAAAGGTGGTCACGCGATGAAAAAGCGCAGCAGATGGCATCGGAGTGGCCCTACTATTCGTTCGATGAAGGGTATGGTTTGGTGGTTGTTGGCAAGTGCCTCGGTTATTGCGGCGAGCACTGACGGTGCGGAACTAATCTTGAGCACCGGAACCGTGGGACGGAAGACAACCAAATTGATGGCGCAATCCCAGTCTTTGGTGGCGCTCTCTTTACGGCGTGAAGCCGTGGAAAGTGCGAAAGTGACGCGGGTCGAAGACGATCGATTGGTGTTCACCAGAGGTTCCGTTTGGGAGTCGGATCAGTGGGCGGGAGACGCGGGGGCGCATGTAGCGGTCATTGGCTCGGGGCAGGCGGAAGGGCATTCATTCACAATTCGCAGCCACAGCGGCAATGCCCTGACCCTGGAGACTGGAGAGTTTTCGTTGGTCACCCTCGGGGTCGAAGCTGGGGACCTCGTGCGAATCCATCCTCGGTGGACGTTGGGAACAGCGTTCCCTCCGGAAGCATTCAACTCACCGACTGGTCCTGTAGACCCAGAGCACCTGTCCGGGTTGACTTTGCACCGACTACTGGTCCCCGCCACGTCGATTAATCCGACTGCCTCCGAGTCGTGGATTTTCCGCGACGGTGCCTGGCGGTCCGCGTCTGACCCGGATGGTCCCGCCACAGATAACTCCGTCCTGGCGGCTGGCGACTACTTGATCGTGCGCAACGAAAATGAGACGTTATGGTTCTCCAGTTTCGGTGACGTAACGATGCACGCGAATGTGGTATTGCTGAGTCGCCGTGTCGACGGCCCGGTGGATAATACCAAAACAGTGCTCAATCCTTTGCCAGTCACGCTGCGAGACTCCGGCCTGATCGAAAGCGCAGCATTTCGATCAAGCATCGATGGCTTGCGACGAAGTGATATGGTGGTGGTCTACGACTATTCCGAGCCGGGGGATGCACCCGCCGTGATTGCCTTCTATATTTACCACGGTGGGGGCTGGAGAAAATTAGGAGAACCGTTGCACTTGGATTTTGGTAGCGACCTCTTACAGGGCCCACATCGAGCGGCCTTCATTCGCACGGGCTCTCAAGAATCGGCCGAGACGGTCGTCTGGAGACACGAACCCATCTATCTCCGCTGACCAATGGGAAATATCATCGGATGGCTGCGAGTGCTGTGTTTCGCCTCATGTTTTACTCCCGGATTAGGAGCGGTGAGCCTGTTGGTCAGTGGCGGTGCGCTACGGGACGAAAACGGATCGGTCTTACCGAATGGCGCGGTCGTGGTGCTCGTTGCGAGCACCGCGGATGAATTCGTTCCAACTGTGGGGGCCGGAACGGAATTGACGGTCGGTCGATTTATCTCCGTGGACGATGTGATCCTCGCCGTTTGGCAGGTCGATCAAACCATTTCCGGTGTCGCCGGAGGCTTTGTGGGCACGGTCATTCTAGGCGATTCTGGAGGGGCCATTCAATCAATCGTGGATGACGGCAGCAAGCTGGCGATTTTATGGTTTCCAGCGGGCTCTGTCGTGGAGGGGCAGGTATTACCCCGTCACGCCTACGGTTCGTTTCGAACAGCCGACCTTTCCAAAGCTTCAGACATTCCTTGGGTGGTCCCCGACTCCGCGTCCGGCGGATTAGCCCTGAGCACCCTGGATACCGACTTGAGTGGCGAAGTGGCAATCGCCGCCCTGTCGGCGTCATCCGAGTCTAGCAACACGGCAGTGGCACCTCAATTTGTCTATCAGCCACAATCACAGATGGTGCGGACCGGAACCGCGACGGAGCTCTTCGCCGGGGCCTGGGGCACGGGAGCCTTTACCTTCCAATGGTATCGTGATGGCCAGCCCTTGGAGGGCGAAGGGTCGGCGGTGCTGAGACTCCTGGATGTCGAACTCGAAGACGTTGGGAACTACCACGTGGAAGTGACTTCATCATGGGGCCAGGCGAGTAGCCATTCCGCAACATTAGGGGTAATTCAAGGCAACGGCACCAGCAGCAACGAAGCTCCACTGATCGCAACGCAGCCCAAGGACGCAGCAGTTTCCGAGGGCAACCCAATTTCCTTCGTCGTGCAGGTATCGGGCAGTGTCCCACTGACCTATCAATGGCGAAAAAATGGCATTGAAATCGCGGGAGCCAATGAGGCCGAATTTTCCATCGGCTCCGTCGCCGCGATCAACGTCGGGGCCTACTCGGTTGTGATCGAAAATGAAGCGGGGCGAGTGGTGTCACAACCGGCGCGCTTAGAATTAGTCGGACAGGGAGTGCCTCCTGACCTCGCATCCCTCCCGTCCACCGAAGCCGCGTTCAAAGGAAGTCTCGTCACCCTCTCCGTGACGGCAACCGGAAGCGGGCCCTTATCCTATCAGTGGTTCAGGGACGGCGCTCCGGTGTATGGAGCGATTGGCCCAACCCTCGGGTTGCTAGGTCTCGCGTTGGAGGATCAAGGCAATTACACGGTGAAAGTCAGCAATGCCTACGGCACTGTCACCTCAAATCCCGTAGCTCTATTAGTGTTATCCGACGCAACGACGGAAAGCAGGCAGCAGGTGGAAGCGCCTGGATACGCGCCCGGAGGTGAAGTAATTGTAGAAAATGTGGTGGCATGGAAAGGAATCCCCGACGGGTTAGTTTGGACCGCTGACCTCCCTGTTGGCTGGTCGTTTATCGAGGATCTTGGATCTGGGGCCGACGAGGCACCAAAAACGGGAGATTCTGGCAGTATAATGTGGCGTTGGAATCAGCTGCCAGCTGCGGATTTTGGGTTCTCCTATCGAGTAATGACAACCCACCAACAGCATGGAACGGTCAGCATAGGGGGGCGGTTGCAGGCTTATTTCGACGCCTCTGATTTGGCTCTCGAGGTCGCACCAAACCCACTCGTAATCGCAGAAGCAACCGGGGGCGTGCATACTGCCGATCTGAATGCAGATTTCAGCCTATCTTACGAAGAATTGATGCGAGTGTGGGAGCTTTTCGACACGATTCGAGGCACAGAACGAACTGGCCGATACCGCCCCTCCCAACTCACTGTCGACGGTTTCGAGCCCGATTCGGAAACGTCGTTAGAGACTGAGCTGGCCTTGTCGCGATACCACAGTGCGGACACCAACCAGGATGGTCGGATTTCGGTTACAGAAATGACCCGGGTGGTGGAACTTTATAACAATCAAAGCGAGACCGGGCTTCGCGGCGGCTACGACTATGACGAAAGTAGCGAAGACGGATTTATCCCGCGTCATCCCGTTGCCCCTTAGAGCACATGCCTACGTTTTCAATCGGAGCACTATTCCATGGATAAACCCCAAATTTTAGGAATCCTATTCGGATTGATCGTTTGTTCTTTCGCTGCGGCTCAGACCCGCGAATTCGGTTACGATGGAGTCGGTCGACTGGTAGAAGTCCGTTCTGGCGAAAAGGGTCGGCAGACCTTCTCCTACGATGTCGAAGGCAATCTGCTTTCGATGCTGCAAGATTCAGACGGGGATAGTCTGTCAGACGAATTCGAGCGTTTGATTATTGAAAGGGTATCCAATGATCGCTTTGTGGCCTTCATCGACGTGCTTCCGACCGACGATTTTGACGAAGACGGAATAACCAATTTGGAGGAATTCGAGCAACTGAGCGATCCAGCTGAAGGCGTCGTCACGTTCCTGCGCGGCTACGACCGTTTTCTGGTCACCGCATTCGACGGCGAAGCGGACCCGGCGGTGGTTGGGCTGGAAGCTGATCCTGATCAGGATGGATTTAGCAATTTGGAAGAATACATTCATCACCGCGACCCCACTAAATCCGATGGCGGCGCGTTGGTGGTCTCGTCACGAGAAGGCCAACGGTTGCAGGTCACCGTGATATTGAGGGCGAACGACGATCAGTTGGTTCACTTCGCGGAGATATCTTCAGATCTGCAAAACTGGCTACGAATCGACCTGCAGTATATCGGAGAAAACTGGTCGCTAGAATCTTTGGCCCCATTCGTAATAGCAGCCCAAGAGCAATTGCTACCCGGGGCCTGGCGACTCACGCTGCGTGAGGTCGAAAGTGAACCCACCTCCGATACGCTCTTCCTGCGCATCGGCACGGAGGTCGTGCGATGAAGCGAAAAACTCAAAAAAAGCGTTTCGGTTGGGTGGTTCTGAGTGTAGCGTTGTTCGGTAATGTTTTACCAACCCAGGGAGCGGAGCCCGCTGGTTGGCAAGTCAAGCAAGGGCGACCATCGACCAAACCGGTGCTGACCAATTCGTTTCGTAGTAGCGAACCCTCCTCAAAAAGAGTCGACCCAAATTACATCGAGGCTGGGCCAATCACTAGTTCGGCGGCGATAGTCGCAGGAGATGAAAGCGGTCAGGTCACTAGCTCCAACATTGAGACCGGCTCCCCGTTAGCACCAGAGATCGCTGAGTTAGCCCGTGGCCTCGATCACGACATATTCAAGATATTCAACTACGTGCGGAACCACATTCGGTTTGAGCCCTACTATGGGCTGCAAAAAGGTGCGCTAATGACGTTGTTGGAGGGAAGTGGCAACGACTTCGACCAAGCAGTGTTGCTGGCCGCCTTGTTGCGAGAATCTGGGTATGATAATATTGAATACCTAAAAAACGGAATCCGGTTACCCTACAATAGTCCCGATGGAGAAGCGAGTTTCTCCAACTGGTTCGGACTTCCCGAAACACCTTATCAGGATGGAAGTTTTGAAGAAGCTTCGGGGCAAAGTGTGGCCGAGTATTTTGACAATTTTGCCACGCTACCGAGCGAGGAGGAAGCCAAGCAGATTTACCATGTTTTCCTGAATCTGTTTTTGTTGGGCTTCCCTATCGACCAGCTCGCGTTTACACTCGAGCCCGTGAGGGTCGTGGTTCCCCACGTTTACCTGCAGGTGGAGACTTCGGTGGGGTTCATCCCGCTTGATCCATCGAGCAAGGTGTTCGAATACCCGGCCGACCAACCTAGTTTCTGGAGTGTGTTTGATGACTATTCGCGATCGGAGATTCTCGCCCAACCAGACGTGGTTGACGACCCCGACTACGCGCAGGCGGTGGATTTGAATCATGTCGACGATTACCTCGACGAGCTGCACCAAAGCGCCCTCAGCAAAATTCAAGCGGATTGGAGAGCTGCTCACATTGAGAACCTCACCGGTGAACCTCGCATACAACCCAACGGAGTCACGGGCCTGACCTCAACGAACGGCCTGATGACCGGCGTGCAGTATGCCAGCAACCCCGAGGTGTGGACGGAAATTCCGGTGGAGCATTCCACATCGATCGAAATCTCTCTGGGTGGGCATACTTTCGTGAGCTCATTCGCCGAATTGGGCGGAAGAAAGCTTTCACTAGTGCATGACGGCGTCCGCGTGCGACTTATGCTGGATGATGAGACTGAGCTGATCGGGTGGAATACGACGGCCAGTCGGTATTCGGTGCATGTGGCGGTGGAGCACCCCGACGCTGCACTTAGCCAAGAGTCGACCAACACCTACGTACGTCGTGATGATTTCGTCTACAGCATCATCTACGGTTTCGAACCCTCCGGCGCCTTGCTCCAAAAACGTCAACAACGGCTGAATGCGATGCTGGCATCTGGGATGGACGCATCGTCCCGTGAAGCAAAATCGGAAAGCCTCTACATCATGGGGCTGAAATGGCTGCATCAGGCGCACCTGATCGACGACCTGATCTCCCGTTATCTTGGGGTCACTCGGACCGAAGCCCATCGCGTGGGTAGGGCCGCCCAAGAGGAGGGCTACTTCGTGGATGTGGACATGGCATTTCAGCTCACCGCCAGCGGAGGCAAAGTGAACGACAACCTGCGGGATCGTGCGACATGGCTGACGGGAATGTTCTCCAGCGCCTTGGAGCATGCCGTGATCGAGCAAATGCAGCCCGGCGTAGCCGCGACATCCACGGTAAACCTGATACGACATGCCGCCCGCCGCGGGCAGTTCATCGATCTCGCGACGCCTGAAAACTGGGCCTCTGAGGTCCGACCCCAATTGATCGATTACTCCGAAGCGGTATTGGCGGGGTTGGATAGCCTACTGCAAGCCCCCGGAGACTTCGTCCTACTGCCCAGACACGGTTCACTTGATGCCAATACCGACGATTGGTCGGGAATTGGTTATTTTGCACGATCCAGCGGGAGTTCCCTTTGGTCGATCACAGGCGGCTACGATACGTTGAACGGCGGCTACTCTCTCGGCGGACAGTCTTTGGATTCGGGTCAGGTCAATAGTAGTTACAACGCCACGACCGAGGCCAAGAAGGTCAGTGCGGGCAACGCAACGACAACATCGAAAGTGGTGGATTCCGGCCGGACTCCTTCCTCCACCGACCCAGTGGAAATGCGTTCCGGTGCGTTCGTCTTTTCGCATGTCGATATGACGACTGGCTCAGAGGTTCCACCCCGAGGACTTAGTTTTGTCCGACACTATTCGAGCAATCTACGGTGGGACGACAGCCAGCATCTCGGCCACGGCTGGACACATAACTGGCACATCGTGGCCAATCCGGTCACGGCCTACCGAGAGACTCTTGGGCTAGGCACCACTGAGCAAGCCGCGCTATTGCTCACCGCCTTGTTGGCCGCGAATGACTTGTTCTTGGAAGGCGCCAGCCCCCTGAAACTGACCACGGCCATGGGAGTAGCCGGATGGTTTACCGATCGCATCGTTAACAAGGCCTATTCGGTCACGATTGGTCGGGAAAATCTGCAATTTGTGCGCAATCCTGACGGCAGCTATCTTTCACCGGCCGGGTCTACCATGACATTGGAAGAGTTTGATGGAGGGCTGCTGCTGAAGCAACGGCTCGGCAACACGATCGAATTTCTGCCCAACGGCGGATTCGACTACAGTATTCTGCGAGCGTCACGGCTGTGGGATCAAGACGGACAGGAACTTACCATCGAGTGGACGGGATTGGGACGAGTGAAGTCTGTCGAAGATTGTTATGGTCGCCGTTACAGTTTTTCCTACCTGGAAGCAGGCGGACCGCTGAAATCGGTTACTGATAGCTCCGTGCCCGGGCGCCTAGTGACGTTTGGCTATGATTTTTCCGGCAATCTAAGCAGCGCGTCAGACCCGGAGATCGTCACCGAGTATTATGATTACGGCCTGGACGATGACTTCGGCACCGCCGATGCCGATGATCATCTCATGGTCCGAATTCGTGACGACGAAGAGCGGACGGTGGTGCGCAACCTCTACGACTCGCTGCATCGCGTATCGGAACAATATGTGCATGGAGAAGAGGGTCGTTATTATCAGCTGGGTTACACCGGGTGGTTGAATTGGGAAGACAATCCTCTGGAGGGGCGAATGAGCTACCGCTACGACGCCCGCGGCAGAACCACCGCGCAGACCGATCCTTCGGGGCACGTCTCCATTACGACATTTGACGGCCAGAGCCGGGTGATCGAACGCCTATCCGCAACCGGAGAACGCACCACGTTCACCTACGATAACCGCCACAACCTCTTGCGGCTGGACTTGCCGCGTGGGGGAGGGACCGCGCTTAACACCTACGATGAATTGAATCGTTTGGTCGTGAGAGTGGATGCAGAGGGAAATCGATTCGACTACACCTACGCGGAAGAAGGACTGCAGGTGGGCAAGGATCGGCCGGTCGAGGTGGTCGACCCCATGGGAACAACCTCAATGACTTACGCAGAATCTGGACCCGCGGTGGGACGGGTGCTCACCACCACCGATGATGATGGTTTGGTCATCAGCCATACGTACGGTGATAATGGCCTTCCAGCGTCCTTACTTCAGCCGCATTGGACTAGCGCAGCAACCTTCTCTTACGATGTGGTCGGCAATCTCGTATTAACGGTTGATCCCCGCGGCAAACGCACGACCTATGACTACAATCTAAGCCGACAAGTAACCCGGATGGTGGATGGGGAGGGGACCACAACGGAAGCAATTGAGGAGCGCACCTACGACGATCAAGGCCGCCTCGAGAGCGTGACCTCGGCCGCCGACAATGACGACCAGAGAGTCAAGCGCTCCTACCGTTATTCAGCCACCGGCAAACTCACCCATGAATTTTTGGCTAACGAGACTGCGGGATCAGGTGACGACCTGGTCGCCACCTACGTTTACGATGTCCGCAATTGGCTGGTGAGCGAAACCGATGCCGAGGGCCGGACAGTGGAGCAGGACTATTACCCCAACGGTTGGCTGCGTAGTCGCACCGCACCGGGTGAGCGGTCGACACGGTTCAACTACGACGGCAATGGCCGAGTAGTGGGTAAACTGATGCCCGGTGCGCCCGATGACCGGCAAAACGCCTTCGCGTATGATGTCACCGATACCGAAGATGGCGACCAATCGGCCGGTTATCCGCGCACGCGATTTTTGGACCTCGACGAAGCGCCAACGTCCAGTGAATTCGATCGACTGGGGCGTTTGCGGTATTACCACAACAAGGCGGACCAAACCTTTACGTTTGCCTACGACGGACTCGGTCGTCGCACCCATACTGTGACCCCGGGAGACGTTGACGATGAACGCGCGTGGACTACGGGCTACCTGCATCGCGGGGCGATAGCCGAAAGGGTCGAGCCATCGGGTGACACCACAAACTACACCTATGAGGAGGGGACCGGTCGATTGCTCTCGGTCTCTGACCCCACCGGCACGATCACTTATTCGGATTTCGATGTCGATGGGGTGGCCTTGACCACCACCGAGTCTTTCCCGGCCAGTGCCAATAGGGCCAACGAAACCATCACCCGAACGCGGGACGCTTTCGGACGAATCTCCTCTTATACCGACGTCAACGGCAACATGATCGGCTACGAGTATTATCTCAGTGGTAAGCTGGCGAAAGTGATCTATCCAGGAGGCAGCACCGATGGTCCGGGCTTCGTGGCCTACACCTACTGGAATACCGGCCGACTAAAAAACGTCGTTGAACAACTGACTGAAATTCAGCGAATAACTTCGTTTTATTGGAACAACGATGGTCGGTTAGAACGGATGGTGCGGCCCAATGGAACGGAGCGGGAAATCACTTACGATGACGCCGGATTACCCGCACAAGTGGTCGAGCGAGCCGCAGACGAAACCATCATCTACCGGTATAATGCGGAGTATTTCGACAGCGACGACCTTAAGAGTCTGACGGAGGTGCCGGTCATCGATCCATCGCTCATGACTTCGGCTCCAAGCGTCGGCATGACCTACGATACCGACAATCGCCTAACGTCGTTCCTCCAGCCCTTCGTCAGCGAACCGGTTTCGGTCACGCATGACGCCGATGGCAACATGACCTACGGGCCGCTGGCGAGGGCGCAGGCTGGGTTCTTCCAATATGATAGCCGCAATCGCTTGGTGACAACGGAAGGGGCGAGCTACCGCTACGATGCCGAAGGGGTGAGGCTCAGCGCAACGATCAATGGGGTAACTCAGGAGTTTGTGACGGATCCGAACCAAGGCCTTTCCAAAGTGCTCAGCCGAACCATCGGAGCGAGCACGCAACGCTACGTCTGGGGAGTCGGCCTACTCTACGAGATCAACGATGCGGGTGAGGCCGTCTACTACCACTTCGACTCGGTCGGCTCCACCATCGCGTTGTCCAATCAGGCGGGCGCGGCCTTCGAGCAAACCCGCTACAGCCCCTACGGGAATATCGTGTATCGCTCAGGTGACTACGACACCCCGTTCCTCTTCACTGGGTTTTGGGGGATTCAAAAGGATGTGGGCAATCTCCTCTATGTTCGAGCTCGCTACTACAGCTCGATTACTCGTCGTTTCGTAAATTCAGATCCAGCGCAAGATGGGTGGAATTGGTATGCGTATGGAAATGAAAATCCAATAGGCTTTGTAGATCCTACAGGATTGGAGGCTATGGGTTCAAATGAAGCGATTTACCGAAAATACAGCGAATATGTCATGATGGGGCTTTCGGGTGCGGGTTCGAAGAGTGGGCTGGAAGCGGGACTCAAAATCGCGTTCAATGACCGAGCTAGTCGTATCGCGAAACAAATGTCTGATTCAAATGTTGCTCGCTATGGGGCCGCTGCTCTAACTGGCGCCGCAATAGGCGCGATTCAGGGAGCCGTTGCGGGAGGAGTAATCCTGTCATTACCTGCGGCGGTGGGAGGAGCGATTACTGGGGCTGTTGCAGGTGCTGCTTCTCTTGTAGTGCACGACGCAGGAGTCGGTGCAGCACGTGTGCAGGATCGCATTGCTCGAATAAAACGTGAAAATAACTATGACTACAGCTCGATTATGAGTTACGACAGGGCATCGCCAGCTGTTTCCAGTGAGCATTATCAATCGTCCTATGGTAGTAGTGAAGTCTATTACTACGACGGAGACGTTAAGTATTTCTATCGTCAGCCTGGTCAGGATGGCTTACCTACTTGGTAAAACGGAGGTCACTACGTCCAAAAAGTCGAGCTAGTTGGGAATCTGCACGATCCTGCTAGCGTTTCTCGAGTATCGTTCGGAGGCCTGTTGCCATTTGGCCGCGGATTGCCCCGGTTGGTTGAGGAGCTTCAGCGCCAGAGGTCGGAGCCGCTGATTTCGCAGCGCAGCAGGCGTTGGTAGTCAGCGACGGTGCGCGTGATCTCGTCCGCCGGTGACGATCGTTCTTTACTTTTGAGTTCCCCTACATAACCCCTTGCACATTTCCGCTGCCTGGGGTGTTTTTCTAGAAACTCAACCCACCTCACATTATGGCATTTTGGGATAAACTAAAGGGTGAGCTGATCGACATCGTCGAGTGGCTCGATGACTCCAACAACACGCTCGTTCACCGCTTCGAACGTTACGGCAACGAGATCAAATACGGTGCCAGACTCGTCGTTCGCGAGGGTCAGGCCGCAATCTTCGTCAACGAGGGCAAACTCGCCGACGTCTTCGCGCCCGGCACCCACACGCTCGTCACCCAGAACATTCCGATCCTCTCCACCCTCAAGGGGTGGAAGCACGGCTTCGAAAGTCCCTTCAAGGCCGAGGTCTACTTTGTCAGCACGCGCCGCTTCACCGATCAAAAGTGGGGCACCAAAAACCCCATCACGTTGCGCGATGCCGAGTTCGGCCCGGTCCGCCTCCGCGCCTTCGGCACCTACGTCGTGAAGGTTTCCAACCCCACCGTGTTCCTGCGTGAGATCGTCGGCACCGATGGCAGTTTTACGACCGAAGAGATCGTCGGCCAACTCCGCAACCTCATCGTCTCCCGCTTTTCCGACGCCATCGGCGAGAGCCGTATCCCTGTTTTGGATATGGCGGCCAACTACGAGGAGCTCGGCGCGTTTGTCACCACTAAGATCGGCCCCGAGTTCACCGCCTACGGCCTGGAGCTCTCCACCTTGCTGGTGGAAAACATCTCCCTGCCGCCCGCCGTCGAGGAGGCCCTCGATAAGCGCTCCAGCATGGGCATTCTCGGCAATCTCGACCAGTTCACCAAATTCCAGGCCGCGACCGCCATGGAAAAGGCCGCCCAGAATCCGTCCGGCGGCGGTGCCGCTGAAGGCATGGGACTCGGCATGGGGTTCGCCATGGCCAACCAAATGGTGCACTCGATGCAGCCCGCGCAATCTGCACCTGCGTCCACCGGCGCCACGCCCCCGCCCCCTCCGCCTGGCCTCACTTTTCACATCGCCGAAAACGGCCAAACCACCGGCCCGTTTGACTTGAACACCCTGCGTTTGCAGGCGCGCTCCGGCACCTTTACTCGCCAAACGCTTGTGTGGCGCGAGGGCCAAGCCGGTTGGTTGCCCGCCTCACAAGTCGCGGAACTTGGCTCGGTCTTCGCGGCGACGCCGCCTCCCCCTCCGCCGCCTCCCGCCCCACCTACAGCTCCGTCGGCTTAAACAATGTCGAGTGAGTCGAATCAGTCCGACGGAGCGGACGGCTCCGCCTTGGAATTGGCCTGCTCGCAATGCGGTGCCGATCTCAATTACGACGTGGGGGCCCGGTCGTTGAAGTGCCCCTATTGCGCGACTGAAAACATCATCCCGGTGATGTCGGATGCGATCGGCGAGCGTGATTTTCGACAGTTTCTGCAGGACGCTCAATCTTCCAAATCGTCCTATCAAATCTCCACCGCCAAGTGCGTCAGCTGCGGTGCGGAGTCCACTCTCGACCCCCACGTCACCCACGACGCCTGTCCGTTTTGCGGAGTGCCGATCGAGGCCCAGGCGGAAGAAAAATCCCTGATCGAACCGCAGGCCTTGTTACCCTTCGCCGTCCCGGCCGCGGACGCCCAAGGCGCCTTCAAGACCTGGCTCAAGAAACTCTGGTTTGCCCCCAATGCCCTCAAGCGCATGAGCAACTTGAAGCAAAATCTTCAAGGCGTGTTCCTGCCGCATTGGACTTTTGATACCGACTGTCGCACCGAATATATCGGCCAACGCGGCATCTACTACTGGGTGACCGAGCACTACACCACGACCGACGCCAACGGCAAATCGGTGCGGCGTTCCCGCCAAGTGCGCAAAACGCGGTGGTATCCCGCCAGTGGCGTCGTAGCGAACCGCTTCGACGACCTACTCGTGCCCGCCTCGTCCTCCCTGCCCACCAAATACGTGGAAGCCCTCGAACCGTGGGGCCTCAAAGACCTCGTGGCTTCCGATCGGAGCTACATGGCCGGCTTCAAAACCGAACGCTATACCGTGGAACTCGAAACCGGATTCCTCGACGCCGAAAAGCAAATGGCAGGGCCGATCGAGCGCACCATTCGTGCCGATATCGGCGGCGACACCCAACGCATCTTCGATCGCCGCACCGAATACCGGGGGATTACGTTTAAACACATTCTGCTGCCCGTGTGGATCAGCTCCTACCGCTATAAAGCCAAAGTCTTCCGATTCCTCGTGAACGCCCGCACTGGCGAAGTCCAAGGCGAACGCCCGTGGAGCGCGTGGAAAATCACCGGCGCCGTCATCGCCGGGATCATCGTCCTCGCGGCGATCGGCGCCGCCATCGCCGCCGCCCAAAACTAACTGCGCCTCGCGACCGTCCAAGATTCATCGTCCTCGCCCCCTGGGAATGCCGAGCTCCAGCTCGGCCCCGTGCTGACTCAAGAACAACCCCTCCTTCCTTCCACAGCGAAGACCAGCCAGAGGTTGGTTTGCCAGCATTCAAGCAATCTTCCCTTCTGATTTTCCCGTTTTCCAACCTCCACACCGCCACCCTCTTCACACGCCATGAATCCCTCCTCTCTCTCCGTCGAAGCGATCGTCGCCCGCCAGCTCGAGGCTTACAACCGGCAAGACGTCGACGCGTTTGTCGCGTGTTTCTCCACCGACGTCGAGATTGTCCGCGAGGGGTCCAACGACGTGCAGCGCGGCCGCGAGACCATGCGCCAAAACTATGCGGCCATGTTTGCGAAGTTCCCCCAAAACAAAGCGACCGTCACCCAACGCATGGTGGTCGGACAACACGCCGTGGACGAGGAACTCGTCGAGGGCCGCGACAACCCGCCCTTTCGCACCATCGCCGTTTACACCATCACCGCCGGCCTCATCTCGCACGTGCGTTTCCTGAGCTGCGAGGACGCCTAGTCAGAGCGCACCCGCCGACTTGAGCAGCAAGTTATTCAACTGCTGAACTTTGCGTTCTTACCGGCTTGGTGACTTTGCGTTAAAGTTAGTCTAATCTAATCGGTCTGCTGGTATGACCTATATCCGCAACCAGACCGCAGACAACACCGCCTACTGACCGACTTCCCGCTTCACTGCCCCGAACGAGTAGAATCGCAGCTCGATATATTTCCACGACAGCAGTCCGGTCAGCACGCTGAGCCACGCCATCAACCACCACATCCCGGTGGTGCCAAACATGTCCTCTTGGCGGAACGCCGCCAGCACCAGGCAGTGCCAGAGGTAGATCGAATACGACGCGATGCCGAACACGCGGCAGCCGCCCAACACGTTGAGAAAAAACCGCCGCGCCAGCGACGGCCACCCTTCCGCCGCATTAATGCTATCCGCGATCACTTTATCGATCGCCGGAGCCCAACGAATCAGCGCCGCCCCACCCACCGGAACCAACAGCCACTGCAGCATAAACGTGTTGGCATCGTAAAAGGCCACCGAGTCGATGAGCCACGCCATCACGCCGAGCGTAGCGAGCGTCTTCAGCACCGTCCCGACCGACTTCTCCGGGACCTTGGGCGGACGCACGCGATCCCACAGTGCCACCGCCACGCCCAAACCAAACCCCCAGAATCGCAACAACGGCAGGTAAGCGATGTAGGGCACCCAGGGCGGTTGATACAGTCCGGTGTAAGCTGCAATCCGCCAACCGAGTCCCCAGGCCAACAACAACGCCGCCAGCGTGCCCAGCCAGACGGTTGGACGGGCGGAGAACCGCCTCACCGCCAGCACAACGACGAGCGCCGTCACATAAAATTGCTCTTCCAAACTCAGCGACCAAATCCCCCCGAACCCGATCACCTGCGGCCCTTGGCTCAGCCAATAAAAGTTATACCAGCCCAGCACCGACGAGACCGAAGCCCACGTCAGTTGGCCCAAATCCACGTCCAACAGCCAAAGATTCAGCAGCACCGCGCCGATCACAAAACCCACCATCGCCGGCATCAGCCGGCGGATCCGCCGCACCGCGAATTCCTTCACGCCCGGCCAGCCTTGGTGCTCGACCGACTTCGCCAAACTCTTCGCAATCAGATAACCCGAGAGCACAAAAAACAACTCCATCGCCGCCTGCCCCAGTCCCACCGGCACCCAGGAGTTGAGGTGATACACCAACACCATCGCACAGGCCAATCCTCGCAGCAGATCAAGCAACCGGGAGCGTCGGTCATCCAACGCGAGAGTTTCCAGGGTCGTCATAGTTTCATCGCGTCGCTTCCATCGGCACCAATCCCTTGAGCGGATCCGGTTGCACCCACCGCACCCGCCCGCGGCAGCGCCCTTCGGGGGTCTTCGGCCCATCCGCAATCAACAAGCGCCCCGCCGACGCACCCGCGATGCCCAGCGAGCAGTCAAAAGGGAAATGCCCCGTCAGCCGGAAGGTTTCGTCCGTGGTCAGCAGCGTCCGCACCTCTCCGTAACACCCGAACCACCAGCGGCCATCATGCCACGTCGTAGTTTGGATGCCCATGGAGGTCCAGCCGCTGGCGATCACGTGCCGCCGCACGAAAGTGAAGTCGGCCGTGTATTCATAGACATAGTTTTCAATGGTCCCGGCGGGCAGCCCTCCCACCACAAAGAAGTTACCGCCCCTACGATCCATGCCCCCCGCCCCATGCACCACTTCCGGCGCCGGGTGACGGGCAATGAACTCGAGCGTCGCGGCCTCATACACATAGACCCACGAATCCGCTTGGCCCGCGGGCTGGTTAAACTCTCCCAAGTTCACCGCCACGTAGATCCGACCATCGGCGTAGCACAGGTCTCCTTGGTGACTCGGGGCCTCGACTTTGGTGATGATCTGACCGTCGGAGGAGGTCTTTACGATCTCGGTCGTGAACGACCAGTAGAGATCGCCCGCCCCATCCCGCGCGATCCCCTGCAAATGAAATTCATAGTCTCCCTCGCACACGATCCAGTCGTCCGCCTGCACGATTCCCGCAACCACCAGCGCCAACCAACCCACCATGAGCTTCGCATTCATCTGCAAACCGTGAACTGAATCCCGGGCCGTCGCCAAGCCTAGGATGCGCCTAAAAGTAACTGAATGGTTACGCAGGGACGCGAAGGCATCACACTCTCGATTTCCTCCTTCCGCTAAAAAACTTAGCCGCCCGCACAATATTCTGAGTCTTTTTCCGTCTGCCGGGGTGTAATGGACAGTGTCCGCATCTTTCCGCAGTCAATGAGCACCGAAAACAACCGCCGCATCTCTTCCGTCGTGAACGACGCCGGACGGCGTTTGCTACGGTTCATTCGCTCGCGAGTGCGGACCGATGCCGATGCCGAGGACGTCCTGCAGGATGTGTGGCAACAGCTGGCCGTTACGCTCAACTCCGGCCCGATCGAACAAGTCGGCGCCTGGCTCTACCGCGTCGCCCGCAACCGCATCATCGATCGCTACCGCAAACCGCCGCCCAGCTCCCTAGACGCCATGAGCGACGAGGACGATTTTGGCGGAGACCTAGTCGTGCTGGCCCTGCGTGACGACCACACCCCGCGCGCCGAACACTATCGCCAACTCTTTTGGGACACCCTCCGCGACGCGCTCGCCGAGCTCCCCGAAGCCCAACGCGAGGTCTTTGTTTGGCACGAACTTGACGGTCACTCCTTCCAAGAAATTTCCGAGCGCACCGGCGAAAAGCTCAACACCCTGCTCTCCCGCAAACGCTACGCCGTGATCCACCTTCGCCAGCGCCTCGCCCCTCTCCGCGAGGAGTTCCTCCGTCGAGACCCTTAACCCCCTTTAACCGCCAAAATTCTATGAAATCCAAATCCCGTGCTCCTCTCCGCTTCGTGCTGATCCCGTTGGCCGTGCTGACCTTCATTTTTCTCTTTCCCTACTTCGTCTACCTGCTCTGGAACGGAGTGCTGACCGAAGTCGTCGACGTCAATGCCATCACTTACTGGCAAGCCTTCGGCCTGCTGCTGCTCGCCAAACTGCTATTCGGCGGCTTGCCCGGAGGCCGGGGTCGATGCGGCAAATGTGGTCCCCGTCGAGGCAAAGGCCGCAAGTTCCGCGAACGCATGATAGCGATGGAACACTGGCGCTCGCTCGATCCCGAAGCACGCGAACGCCTGCGCGAAGAAATGCGGCAACGTTTTCGCGATGGATGCGGATTCTCCGCATGGGATTGCGACAACGACGAGAAACAGACCGAGCCGAAACCTTCCAACTGATTTACGCCGATTGCCATGAATTCGCCTCCCGCCGGGCCCGTCGCGCGGGCCAACTCCTCCGATGCTCCGGAGACTGAGTCCAAAGCCGAACTTCGGACAAATGACGTTTCCGACGTCGCCTTACACTATCGCGGTCTCGCCTACTTCTTTGCCGGCTTCGCCCCACGACGCCAACTTCTCCGTCCTCTCAAACCTGAAACTCGCCGTCGCGGTAGATCACCTTCGTCGAGCCGTTCGCCAAGTGCGCCGTGACTACGCGATCGGACGTCGCCACGATATCGGTGTGCACCACCGAGCTGTTATAGCCCATGGCATCCCATTCGTCGGAGCTGATTTTGCCGGGATCACCGGTGTAGGAATCACGATACGCCGAGCCGACCGCGAGATGCGTGTTGCCGAACGGGCCACCCACGTTTTCGTCGTAAAGCGTGTCACCCATGAACTTCGTGATGCGGGAGAACCGACGATCTGTGAGCGAAAATTCGCCAATCTTATCCGCGTTCTCCACTGCAATCACTTCGCGCAACAAGTCCTCGCCTTGCGTCGCCGTGGCCTTGGTCACGCAACCGTCCTTAAACTCCAAATACGCGTCCTTGATGATGGCGCCGTAGCGATAGAGCGGTTCGGTGAATTGGATGCGCCCTTCGGTCCCGCGCCAGTCGGGTGAGATGAAGAGCTCGAAACTCGGAATATTCCGCCCGGAGCCCCCCAACCACTTACGATTGGCACCGATTTTAACCCAAAGATCCGTATCCGCGGCCTCGATGTGGAGTCGCTCAATCGGCAACGCGTCCAGTTTGTCGCGCACGGCGTAAAGTTGCGTGTAAACCTCCTGCCACCGGACCGCGGGCTTCTCTTCCCGCAACATGCACGCCTCGATGATCTGCTCCCAATACTCCTCCAACGTCATGCCGACCTCGTCGGCCATCGCCTGGGTGCCATACATCGCCAGCGTCCAAGTGAACTCGCCGGCACTCTCCTTGGCCCGACGTGCTTCGATCGCCGGTTTCAACGCCTTTTGCGCCGCCATGATTTTCTGACTCGGGATCCCCGCGAGCTCTTGTTTGTTGGTGTCGGCTTTGATCGCTACGGAGTGATCGGCCTGGGCAATGGTGCCGCGATGGAATGACTCCGCGAAAAACGCCAGCTGGTCGTCGTTGGCCAATTCGTAAAACTCCCGGGCCATGTCGTCCGGGGCAAAAAACACCAACGGATGCGCCCCCGCCTTCAGCACCGCTCGACGCAACGCGACCAACAGCGGTTTCGCCACTTCCGGCACGCGCAATTGCACGACTTCGCCGGGCTTGACGCCCTTTCCACTATTGAGCGCGAAATTGATCAACACATCGGCATATTTATCCAGCAGGGCTTCGGAGGGTTGGTAAGACATGGCCTGAAACTCCCCGATTCTTCGCGAAGCGCAAGAGGCCAGGAAACGGTGTCTCAAAATTCCCCCTTCCTCGCTGGCCATTTCGCGGCAGAGACCGAAACTTCATCCCACCATGAAAGCTATCCAATTTCAGCCCGGCCTGAGCCTCGATCACCCGAATGTCGCTCTCGAAGTCGACTTGCCCACGCCGACTCCCACCGGACACGACATCCTCGTGAAGATCGAGGCGGTCGGACTCAATCCCGTCGATACCAAGGTTCGCCCCAAAGCCGACGCCGCCCCCAAGACCCTCGGTTTCGATGCCGCCGGCGTCGTCGCGGCCATCGGGGACGCCGTCACGCTCTTCAAAGTGGGCGATCCGGTCTACTACGCCGGCGACATTACCCGCCCCGGCTCCAACGCTGATTTCCAATTGGTCGACGAACGTATCGCCGCCCTACGCCCGCAGTCACTGGACGCCGCCGCGAGTGCCGCGCTCCCGCTCACCAGCCTCACCGCGTGGGAGTCGCTGTTCGATCGCCTGCCCATCGATCCCGACGCTGACAACTCCGGTCAATCGTTGCTGATCATCGGTGGAGCTGGTGGCGTGGGTTCCATCGGCATCCAGTTGGCCAAGCTGGCCGGACTCACGGTGATCGCCACCTCCTCCCGCCCCGAAAGCACCGCGTGGTGCCTCGAACTCGGGGCCGATCACGTCGTCAACCACCGCGAACCGATCGGCCCACAGTTGGAGAAGCTGGGCATCCCGCAGGTCAACTACATCGCCAATTTCAACAACACTGAGACCTACTGGGAAACCATGGGCCAGGTCATCGCACCGCAGGGTCACATCGTGCTCATCGTCGAACAAGTCGGCACCCTCGATATCGGCGGACCGTATAAACTGAAAAGCGTCGGTATCGCCTGGGAGCTCATGTTCACGCGCTCGTTGTTCAAAACCAAGGACATCGCTAAACAGCACGAGATCCTTACGCGGGTGGCCGGCCTGATCGATGCCGGCAAACTCAAAAGCACCGGCACCCAGACCCTCTCGCCACTCAACGCCGCCAACCTCGTCAAGGCCCACGCGCTCATCGAGTCAGGCCGAACCATCGGCAAGCTTGTAATCAAAAAGCAATAGACGCGTAGCCAAATAAGCGCCTTTCAGCTACACTCCGGCCATGCACTGGGATTTACATCTGCCCAGGCCGGAGCTGACCTCATTCGAACGCTGGTTTCTCGGCGTCGTTTGGGCAGTCATTGTCGCAAAATGTATTGTGGTGAAGTGGGCGGTCGTCGCCTACGCCATGCCGTTCAACGCATGGTGGATCATTCTTCCCACCCTCGTTTTTGCGGCACTCGCTACCTTACTCTGGCTCTGGCATCGGGAAAACAACTGAGCGTCAAGCGCGCGACGTTGGAATCAGGCGACCGGACTCCTTCCGCCGCCGCGGGGGAAATTGTGTCGTGGGCTACACGCCGATTAAGGCAAAAGAGGGAAGTTCAAGCGCTGGCGGCGCAAGGAGAGGACTGGAAGGATAGTCCGGCGGGACGAGAGATCCCAATCGCCTGAATGAATGAGACTTTTCACAGAAGATAACGAAGTAAACTAAGTTATTTTACAGTAATATCTTCTGTATTTATTGGTTCCCTTTTTTGCCTCTCAAGAAACTTCCAATGACTGGATGTTGGTTAAACCATCCCGCAAGGCGGGAGACACGAATAAACGTCACTACCGTTCCGTTTGAAGTCCGGTTGAGTTGGGTAGAAACAAAAAGTCACGCTCCCAGGCGCAGCGTTAGCGAAGCCACATACCTGTCCATGTCAGGCCATTCACTTCGTTCATAGACGTGGTTAAAAACTCCGGTGCTGCTC
>CAXBOL010000001.1:0-54651 GCA_963977295.1 uncultured Opitutaceae bacterium | reverse complement strand
CTGCGCGCCGGGGGTCGATTCCACACCGTCATGCAAGGTCCCAAACCGGGTGAAAGCAACGACCTCGAAGGCATCTTCCTGGAGGCCACACCCAACGAACGTATCGTCTTCACCGACGCCTACCAAGTCGGATGGCGCGCCGCGGCGAATCCTTTCATGACCGGCGTGTTCACGATGGAGGATCTCGGCGCCGGACGCTCGCGATTCACCGGACGCGCCCGGCATTGGTCGGCCGAGAAATGCACCGAACACGCCGCCATGGGGTTTTATCCCGGGTGGTCCGCCATGATGGATCAACTCAACGCCGTCGCTATCGAGATCAATCAATCCTCATGAGTATCGAATCATCCCCTACATCCGTCGTCGTGATACCGAAGTGGCGCCGCGTGCTCACTCACGTCATTCGCGTGCTGATGGGCCTTGGCTGCACCGTTTTTGGTCTGAACGGATTTTTCAATTTCATCCAGCCCCCGCCCGACTTCGTGCTACCGGAAAAGGCGATGGCGTTCTCCGTCGCCCTGATGGAAACCGGCTACATGATGCCCCTCATCGGCCTGACCCTCTTCGTGTCCGGACTCCTCCTACTGGCCAATCGCTTCGTGCCGCTCGCCCTCGTGTTGCTGGCGCCGTTTTTCGTCAATTCGATCGCCTTCCACGTCGCCCTCGAACGTCAGGGTCTGCCCAACGCCCTCATGTTTGTCGCCATGTTGCTCTATCTCGCCTGGACGCACCGCGCGGCCTTTCGCCCGCTCGGGGTGGCGAAGCTTTAGGGCCACTCTCCCCGCTTCAACCCCATCAACCCAACGTAACTCATGTCTCAATACATCGACGGATTTGTGATTCCCATGCCAGCCGCCAATCTGGCTGCCTACATCAAACTCTCTCGCCAGGCAGGCAAGGTATGGCGGGAATATGGTGCACTCAATTACTTCGAATACGTGGGCGACGATCTGGATGTGCCGCACGGGAAACCCTTCGGCAAACTCGCGCGAACCAAAGAAGGTGAGTCGGTCGTCTTTTCATATATCAGCTACAAATCCCGCAAACATCGCGATCAGGTAAACGCCAAGGTGATGAAAGACCCCCGCATTCTCGCCATGTGCGCGGATTCCTCCGCCCTTTTCGACCCGAAACGCATGAGCTACGGCGGCTTCAAATCGATCGTGAACGTTTAGAGAGGAGTGCCGCAGGGATGCCAACCACCAGAGAGGCTTTAGGCACGATCTGGGGTTCGGCCTAATCGAGGTTTGAAGAACAGACTTGGACCTGCCGTTTCCGCCCATCTTGGCCAAACGCGCTCGAATTTTCCCCGAAATTGTTTGTCGCAAGACGGCGTCACTGAGGCATTGTCTGGCGGAAGATCCCGTCCCACCGCCTCCCCCATGAAAACCCTGCGCTCCCTCCTCCTCCTCTCCTTGGTAACGATCTCTTCCCCCGCCCTTTGGGCCCAAGCTGCGGATCGCCCCAGTCCCCATGCCACCATTAGTAGCCGCATCGGCGATCGCCGCACCGGCAACTTCGTCATGGTCACCTACGGTCGCCCCCAAACCGCCGACCCCAAAACCGGCGAGGCTCGCGCCATCTGGGGTGCCCTCGTGCCTTGGGACAAACCGTGGCGTCTGGGCGCCAACGAGGCCACGCTCTTTGGCACCAACAAACCGATCGTGATCGGCGACACCACCATCCCGGCGGGCGCCTACACCCTCTACCTTGTGCCTTCGGAAAATGGGACCACCCAACTGGCCTTCAGCACCAACATCATCAAATGGGGCGTTCCCGTTGATGTGAAAAATGATCTCGTCCGCGTAGATGTCGAAAAATCCTCCCTCGATCCCCGCGTAGATCAACTCACGCTGGCGCTCAAGCCGGAGGGCTCATCCGGCGGAGTGCTCACCATCAGTTGGGAAAATACTCAATACTCCGTGGCGTTCACCAACGCCGATTGATCGGGTCTGTTGAATCGCAAGCCGCCACCGCGTCATCGCGCCACTCACCGTAGGGGCTTTGCTTGTGAAGCCCACCCGTCTGACGACCCGCCACTCCACTGCGGCCTTCCGCAAGCGAACGCCCTACTTTTACGTCCCGTGGGCCCCATTCAACGACCCATTTACTATCCGGGCTCGGGTTCCTTTGCTCACGTCTGGTCCGCTGGCCCGTCCTCCTCCTTCGGCCCAAAGGTGTAGAGCGTGTAGTAGGCTTCCAAACCTGGCTCTTTCGCCGCCGACTCACCCCATAAGGCGGCGCCGTCCAAGGTGAGGTGATACACGCGCGCGGTTTGCGTTTCGTGCACCACGGGTTGCACCGTCGTGCCGAGGACCAGCGTCACGCTGTCGCGCGCATCGTTGAGCTGAAATTGGGTAATCTCTTCATCGTGGGAATCCAGTTCGTCGCTGCCGTAGTCCGGCGCATCTCGATAAACCCATGACTCAAGTTTGAGCGCGGCAGCGATCTCGACGTCGGTCAAACCGGCCGGCAACGGCTGCGTAAGTTCCACTCGGAAACCCACCTCAATTGCGTGCACGTTGGCGATCGCCGGGGCAACGGTGGCGCCGTCCCAAACAATGCGTTGCAGACTCGAAACCTTGCCTCCCTTTGCCTGCCAACCGCGCCCGGTTTGCCCCAGCAGCAGACTGCCATCCGGCAAGAAAACCGGACGCATAATACCCGACTCCAAATCGCGACCAAAGGGAATCGCCACGCCTTGCTCAACACCGCCAACTCTCTCCGTCGCCACGCGCATGAGCACCGACTGGGTTTGGTCGCCAATGAACATTTGTCCACCAAAGGGTCCGAACCGACCTCGCGTGGTGTCCCAGGCCATATTGCCAGGAGAATTGGCCAGCTTGCCTTGCGGGAGCAGGACCACCGCTCGCGCCTTGGTCGCTTTGACGGCATCCCATGCGATTTCTGGTGAGTCCGGGGTCATGCCGGGACGATCGACCAACCCCGCCGGGTGACCATAGAAGCGCCCACGCTCGAGCACAAAGATCTTCGAGGTGCCCACGTATTCGCCTTGGTTGTCGGCATACCAAAGTCGGCCATCGAGCGCGAACGCCAGTCCCGCCGGACTACGCAGGCCATCTGCCCAAGGTTCAAATCCACCGGCTGCCGGCACACGTGCAGCCCAACCGCGATAACCACCCGCCGTGCCCATGTATTTGCCGCCCGCATTGAAGAACCCGCCGTCGTCGTTGTGCGGGAGATTGATGGTGATGAAGTAATCCCCCGTCGCCGGGTCGCGCACGGGTCCATGCAGGTAGGAGTGATAATTGCCGTGATAACTGAAGGCATCGGTGAGCACTTCGTAACGATCAGCCACGCCGTCGCCGTTGGTGTCGCTGATGCGGGACACACCCGCCTTATGTCCGGCCACGACCACCCATCCGGCTTCGTCTTCCACCACCACGCCAAGGCTGTCGAAAAGGCCTTCGGCAAAGAGCCGCCACTCGCCATCGACGATGCGCCAGATGCCTGCCGTGCGGGAAGCCACGACCAGCGTGCCATCCGGAGCCAGTGCCACGCCCAAGGCCTCGAACAGCAAGTCGCGTCCGTAGTTGTCGAGTGGTGACAAATAATCCTCGACCGCGTATCCAGTCGGCAACTGCGCTGCGCTGGCTTCGATCACCACCGGTTGCACGCGACCATGATGTGAAAATTCGGATGCAACCGGCCGCCACGGCTGGGCCGCGACCGGTATCCGCGCTGTCGCGACTGCCGGCAACTTGGCTTTCGCGGGCAAAGTCCACACGCCGTCTTTCACCGCGCCCGCTGAGACAGTGAAGTCGCCGAGCACCGCCGCGTTGAAGCGAAACGCCTGCGCCTCGGTCAGATCACCATCAATCGTCAAAGTCACCACCCCGTCGCTGCTTAGCTTTGGCGTAAACCGCAGGGTGTTGCCCCCGACACGAAACCGAAAGGTGGGCGCAGCCAAGGGCTCGCGCGAGTCGCGATCGTAGCCCAAAAACGCCGCATCCTCCTGCGCCAAGCGGTCGAGTGGATCGATCTCGCTGCGGAGCGAAGCGAGCCGCGTCTTAGTGTCGCGGAAGATCGCTTCCTTGAAGGAGAAATCTACGGGCTGGCCATTGGCGTGCAGCGGCGCGAGCAGGACCCCACGCTCACCCAGATCAATTTCGCGACTTTCGTAGCCGAGCTTAAGTCCGCCACCGCCGCGGTTGCGCCATTCGCCAGCCATATTGAGAAACCCTCCCTGCCAGACTTTTGCGATCCCCAGCACGCGCGGATCAAAACTGAAGTGAAGCCCATTGGGTTGGCCCACATGAAGTGCGCGACCAGAAACGCCCGGCATTGGGCCGCGCTGCACCCGCACTTGATCGTCGACCAGCATCAGGAAACGGTCCGCCATGGGGTCGTAGTTTTCCTGCCCTGCCTCGGTCAACCAGAGCTGCACGGGTCCCTGTTGATCCGGGGGATTAAGCGTTTGCAGATACGCCCCGATTGCGTCGATCTGCGGATCCGACACCACCTCCTCGGTGTAGGGTGGCATGACTGGTAAAAACGGTTCACCGGCCGGCACGATTGCCGCAATTTCGGCGATGGCGCGCTCCGACATCGAATCGCGCACCGAGCGGTGCAAATAAGTCGAATTCGCCGTGACACTGAAGCGGTGACCCTCGGGGTCCATGATCTCCCGTTCGCGGGGATTATGGCGAAACAGTCCCCAGAGATTAGGCCCCGTTTTTACCGCGGGATCGCCCGCCTCCACCGCATGACACTCGATGCAACCGACCCCGGTGAAGCTCGCGCGACCCAGCTCAACGAAGTCGATGAGGTCGACCAGATTGCTGGCCTCACCCGATTCCGCCGGAAGTTGCACTTCGTCAAAATTCGCACGCCGCACCTCAAAGAAGCCCAAGGCAAACCCGGGCATATCCACCAGCAGTGTCGTCGGTCCGTCGCCGTTTTCCCATTCGTATTCCGAGTCGGCATCTTGTTTCGCGAAGATCTGATTGTGGACGACGCGTTCACCGTCGATGACCGCATCGAGAATCATGGCATCGGCAATTTTGTTATTCGCCTCATCATAACGTGATCCGCGCACCCTCGCCTCGAGATTAAGCCACTTACCCGGTTCGCCGGTGAGCGGCACCGGATAGCGGGCCTGCAACATAAGGAAGGCTCGTCCCTCAGCTGCTGGCGGCAATTGATAAGCCATGCGCACGATGCTGTCGCCGATGTCGAGACGACTCCGCAGCTGCGGAGCTTCGGCTGCGCCCACATAGACCAGAGCTGTTTTCACGCCGTCGATTGCCTGCACCGTCCAGGCTTCGTTTTCCCCAAACCACGGCAATACCGGAGGCGGCGCCTCATCTGCAGCTCCAGCCACGCCACACCATCCGTCTACCGCAACGAGCGCGACCCAGATCCATCGTTTAAAAAGCAGCATAGGCGGCGATCAAGACGACTCTGTTCGCACAGCTCCAGCCGCAAGACGCTCTCTCGTTAACCAGCCCTTTTCGGAGTGCAGTGCTTCAGCCCGGCACTCTGTCCTGATCTCCCATTTGCGCTAGGCCTCACGTCACGGCCCTCGCCCGAAGAAACGTTTTCCCATTTGCCACTTACGCTGGGTACACATTCCTTAGTTGAAACCTCTTGTTTGGTCGTGCGGCAGTTTTTCTCTTTAGTTCTGATTCTTTTTACGGTCTCCGTCGGCGCGGCAGAGGAAGAGAAGCCGTGGCCGGAAGACCCACCAAGGGTGCGCGAATACATCGAGGTCGCCGGCAAAACGTATCCTTTTTTTGTCTTTGAGCAGGAGGTCAAACCCAAGCCCCGCCCCAAGATTTCCCTGCCGCGGAAGGCCAAACGCGAAGGTCGCGGCGGCATGGTTTTGTTCGGAGTCATCGTCGACAAGCGCGGCAAAATCGAATCGGCCGACATCGCCATCAGCAACACCGAGGCCGATGTCGAGGAAGCCTGCCGCAAGACGCTCTACCGCTACGGGTTTCCCGTCATGAAAATCGACGGCGAACCGGTTGACTACGCCGTGATGGTGCCCATGCGCGCCGATGCCACGCCGTTCTTCGGTCCGCAGTAGACGACAGCCTACCGACATCTGCATCGCGTTCGCGCGCCCCCCTCCCCTTCGGCTCTCAAAAAGAACATGCCCCGAGGGAACGGGGCGTGTAATACCAACAGTTGAAGGAATTTGGACTTTGGCGTGGTAAAGAAGGTAGGGACAGACCGCTGGGCTGTCCGCGTATCACACCGCGGCAGGCCCAGCGGTCCCGCCCTACCTCAATACAAATTACGCCAAAGTCTATTTTTCAAATGACGTTGGTATACTAATGCAGCACTATGATACTGTCTTAACCCGCCGTGCCGGGACGCACCTTGTCCTGCCAGGCTTTCGGCTTCACGGTCATGTCAGTGTCGTCCTCGTAGGTCGTCTCCAACTCCTTCAGCTGATTCTTCATCCGCTTGATCATCGCTTGATAATTGGGGTTGTTATACAAGTTATTGTATTCATCAGGGTCGGCCTTGAGATCGTAGAACTCCCATTCGTCGAACTGGTAAAAGTGCATCAACTTGTAGCGACTGGTGCGGATACCGTTGTGGCGCGGCACCATGTGCACACTGGGATATTCGTAGTAGTGGTAGTAGATCGACTTGCGCCAATCATCAGGATTCTCGCCTTGCAAAAGCGGGACCAGCGAGAGGCCTTGCATGTCGGAGGGCTGGGCGGCGCCGGCGATGTCGAGGAACGTCTGGGCGTAATCGAGGTTTTGCACCATTTTGAGCGTTTTGGAGCCCGGTTCAGTCACGCCCGGCCAGCTCACGATGAAGGGCATCTTGAGCGATTCCTCATACATCCAACGCTTGTCAAACCAACCGTGGTCGCCGACGTAGAACCCTTGGTCGGAGGAGTAGATCACGATCGTATTTTCGGTCAGGCCGAGCTCCTCGAGGGTATTCCGAATCGTCTCGACGCTTTCATCCACACCTTTGATGCAACGGAGATAGTTCTTGGCGTAGCGCTGGTATTTCCACCGCACCAGATCCTTGCCGGTAAGGTTTGCTTCATGAAAGGCCTTGTCCTTCGGGCCGTAGGCATCACGCCACGTTTTGAGCTGCTCGGGCGTCATCCGCTCCATGTTGCGCCAAGCTGATTGGTCGGCCCTGCCCTTGCCTTCTTCGGGCACAAAATCGGGCGTCAAGTCAACGAAGAGGTCAAAATTAAGATCCATGTGCCGATCGATTTCCATTTCCTGGAAGCGCGCGGGAGGCGCATTGTCGCGGTATTCGTCGAACAAGGTCGCCGGCTCCGGAATTTCGATGTCGTCATAGAGATGCAGGTGGCGCGGCGGGGGCATCCAATTGCGATGCGGCGCCTTGTGCTGCACCATCATCATAAAGGGTTTATTCGTATCGCGTTTCTCCTTCAAAAACGAGACTGCCATATCGGTCACAATGTCGGTCGAGTAGCCCTCAATCATCGCCGTGCCTTCCTCGGTGATCATGTCCGGATTGTAATAGAGCCCCTGCCCCGGCAACACCGCCCAGCTGTCGAATCCTTGGGGGGTCCCTTTGAGGTGAGATTTGCCATAGATCGCGGTTTGGTAGCCGGCTTTTTGTAGCAACTTCGGAAACGTTTGCTGATCCCAGTCGAACGAATTGCCGTTGTTCATGAATCCATTCTTGTGACTGTGTTTGCCGGTCTGGATGACCGCACGGCTCGGGCCGCAAATGGAGTTCGTGCAAAAGCTGTTCACAAACAACATGCCGTCGCGGGCGAGCTTATCAATTTGAGGTGTGGGGTTGACCGCCTTCAGCCAGCCATCGTAGGCGCCGATGGCGTGCGGAGCGTGATCATCGGTGAAAATGAAAACGATATTGGGTCGTTTGTCCGCCGCCATCACGGCAGCGCAGGCGACGACGAAGAACAGGGTAAGGGTAGCAAACAGGCGTTTCATCACCGGCCAGCTTTCGGAGTCATTCCAGAGGCTGCAATGGTCATTTCGCCGCCATCTGCAAACCGCTGCCTTTTTCGGCCCCTCGCGTCAGTCCTTCTGCACCTTGTCGAGGTTGACCGGAAACAAGCAGCCGCAGCCTTTGCCGCAACAATCCTTGCGCCGAATCCGCACGTAGGAGCGCATCGGCCACCATACGATGAACAACAACAAAAATACTCCCGCGGCGATCGATCCCCAGAACAACATCGGCCAACCCATAGCTGCATCGACCCGAATCGCAACTCCATCTCGCCATTGCGTGCCGGTCATTTGACGTCTCCGTTGATGTCGCCGAGGCTGACCCGTGCTTCGCTCCGTCACGCCAGAGTTGCTCGACTCGCTTCCGCCCGACTCTCCCGCGGCCGTGCACAGTCGTCGTGACCTCGTCTGGTTTAACCGCCTTCTCGGCACCAATCGCTGGTGGGCCCAAACCCTACCCCGACTGCAGCGCGAAAACCCCACCCACCGCGCACTCGAGGTCGGGGCCGGCGATGGCCTGCTCGCCTCCCGCTACCACCTCAATGCACTCGACCTCTGCCTGCCGCCCCGAAATTGGCCCGCGACCGCCACCTGGCACCAACATGACGCCCTCGCCTTTCCTGCTTGGGCCGATTATTCTCTCATCGTCGCCAACCTTTTCCTCCACCACTTTTCGACTGAGCAACTGGGTCACCTCGGACACATCTGGGACCAATCCGCCCGCACCCTTGTGGTCTGCGAACCGTGGCGCGCCCGCCTGTTCCAGCCCGGGTTTGCGTTGCTCTGCAGATTGATCCGCGCTCATGCCGTCAGTCGCCACGATGGGCACGTCAGCATCGCCGCCGGGTTCCGCGCCGATGAACTTCCTCTGCTGCTCGGCCTCACCCGGGATCGCTGGCAAATCGACATCACCCACCATCCCCTCGGCACCTATCGGATGATTGCCCAACGCCGGCAGACGTCGCCATGAGTCCGAGCTCCCCTCGTCTCGTGGAAATCATCGGCGGCGGTTTGGCCGGACTCGGCCTCGCCCTCGGTCTCCGCCAAGCCGACATTCCAGTCGTCGTGCACGAAGCCGGACGCTATCCTCGTCATCGAGTTTGCGGCGAATTCATCACCTCCCTCGATGACCGCACCATCGATCGACTCGCGCTTCGCCCCCATCTCCACGACGCCCTCCCGGCCACCTCCGTGACATGGTTTCGCGACCGAACGCTGGTCCACCGCCACGACCTGCCCGAACCCGCCCTTTGCCTAAGTCGCCATACGCTCGACCAACGCCTCGCCGAAGCGCTGATCGCCGCTGGCGGAGAGCTTCACACCGATTCCCGCCAGCCTCTCCAACCCGCCGAGGGCCGCGTGATCACCGCCGGCCGTCGACCCGATTCCCAATCTCCTTGGATCGGACTCAAGCTCCACCTCGCCGCATTGCCGCTGGCTGCCGACCTCGAACTTCACCTCGGCCGCCGTGCCTACGTGGGCCTTACCCGCATCGAAAAGGATCAAGTCAATCTGTGCGGCTTGTTTCATCGCGACAACATCGATCCGGCCCATCGCACCTCCTCCGATGTGATCGTCAATCACCTCCTCGGCGCCGGACTCGGTCACCTTGCCTCTCGCTTGGCGAACGCGACTGCCGTTCCTGACTCCCGCTGCGCCGTAGCCGGACTTGATTATCGATCCACTGCAGCCTCCGACTTCGATGGGAGCCTCGGCGATCATGGCGCGTTGATTCCACCGTTCACCGGACACGGCATGACCATGGCATTCCAAAGCGCCGCGCTTGCCGTTGAACCACTGGTCGCTTGGGCGCGACGCCAACAGGACTGGCCGGCCACCCTCCGTAAAATCGACCAACTTCAGCAACATCACCTGCGTCCTAAACTTCGCCGAGCTGCGAATCTGCACGGCTGGTTGCTCAATCCGAAACGCCAACGTATTCTGTTGGGCTTGGCCCGTTACCACCTCCTCCCCACCCGCACCGTTTATCGCCTGCTGCACTAACTCACTCCTTCCCAACCCAAAACGTTTCAACGCGTAGTCGGTATCCCGCCCGGCGGGACATTCGTGTCTCCGACTTGGCGGGATGGTTAAAAAACAAACCAGTCCCGCCTGCCCCTCCGGCCCATTCATCGTTCCAGGCAATCTCCCATGTATCTCCACAGTCTCACCACGGCCAATCCCGCCGCCTCCCTCACCCAACGCCAATGCTGGGATTCCGTGCTGGCCGCCACGTCCGTCCACCAATCGTTGTCGCGCCGCAGCCAACTCACGCTGCGCACGATTCTGCAGGGCGACTCCGGCATCGACACCCGTCAGTTTGCCGCCTCCGATCTGCATCGTATCTTTGAGTTGGATACCGACGAACTCAACGCCGAGTTCCGCCGCGCCGCGCCCCTACTTGCCGCTGAGGCGCTCGTTCCCGCTCTGGCCCAGGCCGGCGTCCGGGCCGACGAGTTGGACGCCCTCGTCATCTGCACCTGCACGGGCTATCTCTGTCCCGGCGTCACAAGTTACGTGGCCGAGCAACTCGGTCTCCGTTCCGACACCTACCTGCAAGATCTGGTCGGCCTCGGCTGCGGGGCGGCTATTCCCGCACTACGGGCAGTTGATGGCATTCTGGCCCGTCAACCCGACGCCGTGGTCGCTTGTGTCGCCGTCGAGGTCTGCTCCGCCGCCTTCTACCTCGACGACGACCTCGGCGTCATCGTTAGTGCCTGCCTGTTTGGCGACGGAGCCGCTGCCACGATCTGGCGCAGCACTCCGGGCCCGAGCGGCCTGCGTTGTTTTGGTTTCGACACCCATCACGACCCCTCTCACCGCGATGATATTCGGTTCGAACACCGTCACGGCAAACTCCGCAATCTCCTCGCCCCCTCGGTCCCTGCTCTCGCCGCCGACGCGGTTTCAATCCTGCACCAGCGAGCCGTTGCGACCTCCGGTGCCAACGCTATCGGACGCATCCTTTCCCACACCGGCGGCAAAGACGTAATCGACGCCCTCGCCGCTAAATTTCCGGCCAACGACTTCGCGCCCGTGCGGGAAATCCTCCGCCGCCACGGCAACATGAGCAGCCCCTCCGTCTTGTTTGCTCTGGAGGAAGCCCTCAAAACCGACCACCCGACCGCCACTAACGACTGGTGGCTCACCGCCTTCGGCGCGGGCTTCAGCGCCCACAGCTGTCGCATCGGCACCGGCTGATCTTCTCCCTTCGGCGACCTATCTATTTCGGACTGATGTGATGTTCGTCCAATATCCGTTCGAACATCCCGACCAGTTTTACCAACGCTTCACCCTTGAGCATGTGTTCGTGACAGCCGTGAAGCACATGCTCGCGAGCTCGCCCTGCTGAAAGATACTGCCACCCCTCAATCAACTGCTCGCGCGTTCGGTTACACTGCACCACCGCCGTAGGAATTTCACACGGCTCCAGCCGGTGACGGTTCAACATATCAATGTAGTAATCCTGACCCGGCGCCACCGGTCGCACCACGCTCTTTGCCAAATTAACCGAAGCCTGAGCTCGTCCCGTAAAATACTGCAAAAGTGCCCGTGATTTCAGCCCCCTCAAACGTTTCCAGTGGAAGGAAAGCCGCGATCGAAAATACGGCCACATCATGCCTCCACGCCGGTGCAACGACAGACCGTTCGGTCGACTATCGAGGGCCACCAAGAGTTCCACGGGGTGCCCTTTCGCTCGCAGGGCCACCGCCACCGCGTAGGCCAAGACTCCCCCCGCCGAATACCCGGCCATAATGTATTTTTTATCCGGATACTCCTGCAATATTAGGTCCGCATAATAGTCGGCCAGCCGAGGCACGGAATCAGGTCGGTCTGTCTTTCCAAACTGTTCATTACCCTGCAAGCCTACGATGGGACCGGCGAAACGGAGCAGGTGAGCCAATCCCAGATAGTGTGCGATCGCCCCGCCCCAGCCATGGACGAGAAACAGCACCGCGTCTCCCTTTCGTCCGCCCAACTTAATAAAGTTCCCGGCCAATTCCGGCGCAGCGTCCAGTTTTTCCGCGAGTTCCTTCAACGTTGGCGTTTCCAAGATCGCCTCCACCGACAGCTTCCTGCCCAACTCCGCTTCAATATCGGCGAGCAAACTGGTGGCATGAAGCGAGTCTCCGCCCAGGCTGAAGAAATTGTCGTTCGATTCAATAGTCTCGCAGTCGAAAACCCGGCGGCAGATGCCGATCAGTTTTACTTCCGTTGTCGTGGCCTGCCCGGCACCGCCGACGGGTTGATCAATCAAAACGGGTGATACGACCGGAGTCACCAGAGCCTCGCGATCAATCTTGCCCGAAGCCAAAACCGGCCAATTATCGATCCGCCGGAACAGCCCCGGCACCATGTAGTGAGGCAACCGTTCGCGCAGCCAGTTTCTGAGGGAGGTCTCCGTTACGGTTGTGCCCGGCTCCACCGAAAAATTTGCGACCAAGCGGGTCGTGGCATCGTCACCCGACCATGCGCCTACGGCCACGTTGGCAACTCCCGGAAACTCAGCGATGCGGTCTTCAATTTCCCGCAACTCGACCCGGTGACCCCGAATTTTCACCTGCCGATCACGACGACCCGCCGAATGCAAAAGGCCTTGTTCATCAAACCAACCTAAATCGCCCGTCTTGAACTGACGCTGACCGGGTTGGGTCGGATCCGACCGGAAGACGGCCTGAGTCAATTCCGGTTGGTTAAAATAACCCCGCGCGACACCCCGTGAGCACACGACGATCTCACCTACTTCACCCACTGCAACTTCCCGCTCGGCCTCATCCCAAATCTCCAAACGGATTCCCGGGTGCGCCTGGCGCAAAGGCAGTAACTTCTCCGGCACCGGAGTAGTGGTATCGAAAATACACCGAGCAAACGAGCCACCTTCCGTCGAACCAATATTCGCGATCAACGTCGCCCCGTCAGCAAAGAGTGACTGAAACCGCCGCAGGTCGTCTGGTCTCACTGGCTCTCCTCCCAGATGCACCACCCGCACCGAGCGAACCGTATCTCGGGACAAACCTGGCAACCGCACGAAGTGACGAAACACGGTCGGCACCGACACAAATCGGGTGATCCCTTGCTCCTTCACCCAATCTCCCAGTCTTTCCACCCCCCAGGACCGCAGGGGATAGCACGACAGCGTTGCGCCCATCATGAACACATAAAACAACCAATCCGATCCATTCACGTGGGACAAACTCGATAGTTGCAGAAAGCGGTCATCGGTCCGGTAGCCAGCCCCCGCGATCGCCGAATAGGCCTCATGCAGCATACCCTGCTGATCGTGCTCCACCCCTTTCGGGTTCCCCGACGAACCCGACGTAAACACGATACGTAAAACCGCATCGGGCGGCACATTCAATCCGAGATTTCCTTTGGCTTCGTCCGCCGTGACATCATCCCAACACCGAATCTGTGTCTCCTCCGAAACCAACTTTCCCACCTGCGCTCGCAACGCACGAGAAGTGAGAACAAGCGCCGGTCTCGCCATGGCGAAGAGTTCCCGGTTGTAGGCGTCAGGTGCTTGTAAGTTGCCCGGAATGAAAGTCCGTCCCGCCTTCCACACCCCCATTAAACTAGCGGCAACCGCGAGGTCATTTTCCAACCACAAGGCCACGGAACCCTCACTCGACTGGAGTTCCCGGTCCAAACAATGCGCCACTTGATTCGCCCGGTCGTTAACCTGCCGGTAAGTAAATTCGTGGTCCGAAGTTTGCAGTGCAATCTTGTCCGGGTGCTCCGCGACCCGACGCTCAAAAATCGTGGCGAGAGATGCGCCGTCGATCAATTCCCCCAATACCCGTTGGGTGCTCTCCTCATCCACCAACTCACTCGTCACCACAGCCCCTGTCATTTTGAGAAAGGTCCGTTAACTGCGGAAAATTGCAAACGAAGGCTGTTGCGAATGACGGGAACGCAAATACCCATGAACCCAAAGCAATGCGGACGATTTAAGCGAAGGCTCAATATTCATTTAACGCTTCATGCGCAAATCGGATAAGCTTCGGGCCACCTGAGTAAAGTTTTTCTTCTTCTCGATACCTCAAGGTTCATTCGCCGTATCGCCGACGGATCAGGAGCCGGCGGCTCACCGGAATGGCAAGGCACTTGATTGTTACGATGGCAGAGGGAGGTGTCTTCAAGTAGGTTGGACCGGTCATGCAACCCCCAGACGCGCCGTGATTCTATCCAAAAACGGGCTCGTCTGAGACAAATGGCCGCTTCCGCAGGTTCATGCGCCAAGTGATAGCACACCGCAGCCGGGGTGAACGAAGTGGACCCTTCCCTCCGTAGATCATCTGCCGCCGAACGGTAATCCACCAAACCTGCAAACCAGGGTAATACGTTGTTGTCCACCACCGCCTGTATTTGCTGCGCCACGACCAAAGGCGTAGTGGTGGGGCGAACCCTCCACCAGTCTTCGCCAGTTTCCACCGTATTGGCCGAAAATCTCCGCCTCAACTCAGCGTTATATTCCCGGGGAATTTTACCAATTGGCGGGCGATCCAACAACCGGGCAACTTCGGGCAGATACACGGCGGCATTGACGACAAAAGCCGCTTCGTCCGCGGAATTCCATTTGTTCAATTGCACCGAGACAATCTGAACGCCGAATCTTTGACGATGCCAGCAATGGCCTGATTTGGAAAACCCGTGCGCTTTCATCGCCGACCGATGAAGCAAAGCGACGGACTCCCGGATTACATCTTGGGCAGACGTCCCCATCATTAAAACCTGTCCAAACGGTGCGACTCTTTCCGACCTTTTGGCCCAGCACCGGCAGGCCTCAACCCTGCAGATGCTTCCCAAAAAACTCCAGTGTGCGTGACCAGGAAAGCTCCGCCGCCGTCTCGTCGTAGCGTGGCGTAGTATCGTTGTGGAAGCCGTGGTTAACCCCGGGGTAAATGTGGGCGGTATAATCAACCCCCGCCGCCTTGAGCGCTTCCTCGTAGGCCGGCCAACCCGCGTTGACGCGCGTGTCGAGCTCGGCGTATTGCAGCAAGAGCGGTGCTTTGATCTGCGCAGCTTGTTCGGCGTTGGGCTGTCCTCCGTAATAGGGCACCGCCGCGGCAATAACCTCGGGGAGACGCCAAGCCAAGGTGTTGGACATGCCACCGCCAAAACAGAATCCCACCACGCCCACCTTGCCGGAAGATTCCGGATGCGTGTGCAACAGCTTCGCCGCGGCGACAAAGTCTTCGGTGATCTTCGCGCCGTCGAGCGTGCGTTGCATTGTGCGACCTTCGTCATCATTGCCTGGATATCCGCCGATCGGATACAGCGCGTCCGGTCCAAAAGCCAGATACCCCGCGACCGCAAGTCGCCGCACTACGTCTTCCACATATGGGTTTAAGCCCCGGTTTTCGTGCACCACCAGGACCGCCGGCAGTTTGCCTTTGGCGTTAGCGGGACGCGCCAGCAGGCCCTGCATATCGCCGTGGCCTTCGGGCGACTTGTAGTTGAGTCTCTCGACCTTGATCCGCGTGTCATCCGGGGGCACTTGCACCGCGAGCGCATACTGCGGGTTAAGCATGCCGAGCAGCGTGGCGGCCGTCAGGCCCCCCACCGCAAACTTCCCCGCCCGATCCAAAAACTCCCGCCGATCCAGGCGGCCGTGCACATAATAATCGTAAAGGTCGAGAAGCTCTTGGTCGAAGTCGGCAGCAGTTTTACGAGTCATAGGATTTTTCGGAGTTAAGGGTGAAAGAGGATAAAAGACTACTTTTGGGCCAACGGGACAACGGCTCCGATTCGCCCGTGCATGCGGTGCGTCAGCATCCACGGCGCCACAATTTCCGCAAACAACGCCGGCGGAACCCCGGCCGGTGCCTCGGCAAATTGCACGATGCGACCATCCTCCCGGATCTCGCCGCTCAGCAGCGCGCTTTTGTCTTCGAACCGCTCCTCCCCGATCTTCTGACCATCCCGGTAATAGCCGACCAGCACCTCGTCGGTTTTTTCACTCCGCACTGGTGGACCCAACCGGAGAAAAACCAAATAGGCATCGAGCCCAAACAGGTCGTCGGCCGACAAGCGCTCATCGCCGAGGGTCTGACGCATGCCTTCCTGCGAGAGGCCCTCCACTTTTTTGGTCGGATTCTCCACAATGTTCACCATCGGCTTTTTGCCGCCATAAACCTGATACATCGTCTGCGTCGGCTGTTGGATGCCATCGGACTTGATAAAAACGATGATGCTTTCGTTCGATTTCAAATCCACGAAGGACAGGATCTCGGCTGAAACACGCGCGCTGAAGGCAAGAATCCCAATAAGGACAATAAATCTCATGACGGAGCGGGGCATAATCGGCGAAGGAATGAGCCCGAACCGTGCCCCAAATCTATCGCGGGCGCCAGTCGATTAAGCGAAATCTCGCTATTCTGTCGCGCGTAGCCCGCGCCGCCGGTTTCTTTCATCATCGTTCATTTTGCCCTTCACCCAAAAATTCCTTCAGTGCCCCTGATGCTTCGTCGAATCCTGATCCTCTTCGCCACCCTCATTGCCGTCAACTCGATGGCAGTCGCACGCGAACCCATCCGGTTTACCTTGAGTTTTACCGAGGCGGCCGCCCACTACGTCGACGTCGAAATGCAAGTGCCCACCGAGGGCAAGTCGAGTCTCACCCTCTTCATGCCCGTGTGGACTCCGGGATCTTACCTCGTGCGGGAATACGCTGGCAACATGGTGACCCTCGAAGCCTTTTCGGCCACCGGCGCCGCCCTCGAGGCTCAAAAAACCACCAAGAATCGCTGGCAAATCGACTCGGCCCATACCCCCACGATCACCGTCCGCTACCGTCTCTACGCCCGCGAAATCAATGTGCGTGGGAACTGGGTGGAGAGCGATTTTGCGATGCTCAACGGCGCGCCCACCTTCCTCTCTGAAGTCGACGACCTTGATCGTCCATATAGCGTGAAGATCGTGCGCCCCTCGGCATGGCAAACCAGCCAAACGCCGCTCACCCGCAGCGCGGAGGCCGACACATTTACCGCCCCCGATTTCGATACGCTCGTCGACAGCCCCATTCTCGTGGGCTCGCCGCAAGTCGATACCTTCGAGGTCGACGGCATCCCTCACACGCTCGTAACGATCGATGGCGGCGGGGTGTGGGATAACGCCTTGGCCGCCGCCAACCTCAAACTCGTGATCGAGGCCCAACGCGACTTTTGGGGCAGCCTGCCACTCGACCAGCCTTACTACATTTTTAACCTCCTCTCCGGCTCGCGCGGCGGACTGGAACACCGCAACTCATTCACGATTTCCGCCGACCGCTGGCTGGGTCGCACGTTTGGCGGCATTAGCTCCTGGCTCTCCCTTGCCAGCCACGAGTATTTCCACACCTGGAACGGCAAACGCCTGCGTCCCATCGAGCTCGGACCCTTCGAATACGAACACGAAAACTACACTCCCTCACTCTGGATCGTCGAAGGCATCACCAGCTACTACCAACACATCATCCTGACCCGCGCCGGGTTCAACACTCCCGACCGCTACCTCGGCGCCGTCAGTGGTTCCATCGCGGGGTCACAGAACACCCCCGGCCGACTGGTGCAGGCCTTCTCCGAGTCATCCTTTGATGCCTGGATAAAATCCTATCGGTCCAACGAAAATTCCGTGAACGCGCTATTCAGCTACTACGGCGGTGGCGCCGTAGGTGGATTCCTGATCGATGCCAAAATCCAAGCTGTCAGCGACGGGGCCGTCTCCCTCGACGACGTGATGCGCGCAGCCTACGCCCGCTATAGCGGCCTCCACGGTTACACTCAGGACGAGTTCATCGCGCTCGCTAACGAAATCACTGGTCACGACCTGACCGCGTGGTTCGACGAACTCGTCAACCACCCCGGCGAATTCGACTACCAGCCCGCTCTCGACTGGTATGGCCTCGAATTTGAACAACCCCAACCTCCCACCGCCCCCAAACCCGGCACGCCGGAGGCCGCCTCGCCTCCCCTCCCGCCCAAGGGGTGGCTCGGCGCCGGCACCGCCGACCAAAACGGACGCCTCGTCATCACCCAAGTGCGCAGCGACACGCCCGCCGCCGCGGCCGGACTCAGCGTCGACGACGAGATTATTGCCATCGAAGGCCTCCGTGTCAGCCAGAGTCAACTCGCCCGCCGCCTCGAACTCTACGGCGCCGACACCGAAGTGGAATTACTCATCGCCCGCCGCGATCAAATCCGCACCGTGCCGGTGATGCTCGGCCTCAAACCCGAAGCCACCTGGCGCCTGAAATTCCGCGAGGACATGACCGAAGCCCAGAAAGCCCGCGTCGAAAAATGGCTCCACGCCCGTCCTTAGGCGTCATTGCTAGACGTAAAACCAAACCACTCTCCATTCGTCCTCTTCCAAAGCGAATTCATTTACTAAGGCCGTGCCATGCGGTCCCGAGTATCAATTTATAGCTCGGCGACGGGTCCCCACCGATAAATTCAAATAGTTATCATTGCTGACCAACTTCGAATCTATTCCCGAAGCCCAGCAATCGAGCTCGGGCGACGAGTTTTGGTGAAGTATGCACATCAAGTTTCCGCAATAAGGATTGTCGGTGTTTGTGCGCCGTTGCCGGCTCAATGCTCAAAGTTCGCGCGACTTCCACATTATCCAAACCGCCAGCTATCAGGTCGAGCACCTGAGACTCTCTGGCTGTAAGAAAATGACCATGAAAATTAGAGTCTCTAAACACTGCGTCTCTCCTTTTTTGAAATTCTGAACTAAAATATCGCCCTCCCCTCGCCAGAAGCTTGAGAGCGGCTTCGAGATCTCGAACACCACGCACGGACTTCAAAACAAACCCATCAAATCTAGTTCGCTGAGCCCGGGAAATCGATCGCTCATTGCGAAGAGACGAAAGTCCCAAGATTCGAGCTCCACATTGAATTTTCGCGAATTCCGCGACCAGCTTTGAGCCACATCCATCAGGGAGTTTAAGATCCATCACGATCAGGTTAGGCTCCCAGTTTTTGATCAAATCTCGAGCAATTCGACAGTTGGAGGCCCATTGCGTGACCACTGTTCCAATGTTCAATTCTTGGATATCTCCCGAACCCAAGGCACGCTCGCAGACTTGAATAACGAAATGAGCCAGCATTCCGACCTCTTCGACAACGAGAACATTGAACGCTTTTCTAAAGGACAAATCAGTTGAGGCCATGCCTTGAAAACGTTGTCTGACGCTCCATCCTGACAACTAGATTGATAGATCAGCGTAAGATCCTAGGGTAAGGTTGTTTATCGAGTTCCATTATCCGTGGAGGACCGAATTTTCTTAGCTCTATCAACAAAATACAGATAGTTGCTTTCCGGAAGATCGATGTCTTGAAGATCACTATGAACTACTCCACCTGACTCAAGATACTCCTTTCTAGAATTTTCTGTCATAGGATAAGTCAAATCACTTATGTGATACCAATAATCTCGCGATTTAATAGTTACCTCTCGGGTTCCTTCGCCAAATCCCCTCAAGTACAGACTTAGAGAGTCCAGCACTTTCCCAGAGTACTCACTATTTCCTAGAATCCCCTCGAGTTCCTTCAAAAATTTTGACCTGAAATTGTTACGGATAGCCTCAGGATAATCCTCCACTTTAAAAACTACTGTATCATTTTTAAAATCAACATTCGAAAGCCTGGCATCAAGCGCATTTAATATATTTTTCCCAGTCGAAGTAAGCTGTGCGACTGCATAAATTTTTTCTTCCGAAACATTGATGTTATTCAACTTCAAGATAGAATTCACCAACAAAACTTGTTCGGCTAAAGGATCCAACAACATACCCGAACCCCAACTCAAAGAGGCTACCGTGGAATCCAAAAAAACTGTTTCGTCGTCAGCTTCGTTCGAAGAGGTTTCCTCCAATCTGGTTTGGGGTGGATTCACATCGATATTCCGCGCGAGGTTTAGACTTTCTTCAGGACTTAAAGATTGATCAATGTAGAAGACTACAAAACCCAAGGTCGCTACCAGTGCGAAGATTCTAAATCGATTGCTTATTTGTGGTTTCATTCAGCTTGAGTTGGACAATTGCGGTCAGCCTACCTAATAATCATGGTATTTCGGTTCCAGTGGGATCCTGAAAGCATTCCTCCACCAGCGGAGGAGCCATGACTATGTGAGTGCTTTCAAGTTCACCCGATGACTGCGTAAGAACAACCTTCTCATAAGACATATCCAACGCAATTGCTTTTCCGCCATTACCGTCGGAAACGACCTTAACCGTCCACTTAAACGTATAGGTACCAAGTTGAGGAATTCCTACTCGGACTCCTGAGGTATTCCGCAGATTACTTCCACCGAGCGTTGTGCCCGTGATTGTCCGGATTAGTGCGGTAGGAACGCTCGCACGGACAATGGTTTCCACATATGCCGGACCTCTGATTTCGGAAATTATCCTACCAGGAATATCCACGTTAATTGATCTCGACGCTCGAAGCGTTTGCGCGCCGCCGATAGAGCAAATAGAACTGAAAGTAAGAATAATAATTGTAGACGATATCTTATATTTAATGGACATAATGATCTATTTTTTGGGGCATTTGGATTTTTAAGTATAAATTGAAATAAATACTTACGTATGACTATCTTGTGATAAAAATATCGAAAAGCCCAAACTCCATTAACTACCATCGATTTTAATAAGCCTTAGGATACTTGTCGTGATCTATTCTTCATCGGTAACGTGTTTACCTGTGGGCCTCGGGTGATCTCGAATGTGCGCCGCTAATGCCTCACACTTCTTATGGCACTCGTCGGTTTCGCTGGATTTACCACTCACTATCTAAGGTTGTGAAAGAGGAGTATTAAATATCAAATAAATGTATTACCCTAAATAGGGTAATTATTTGAATTGACCGATTTCAGACCTCCAAGGACCCGAGAGATGCGTGCGCCATTCCTCCGATTTTGAAATTTCTAGTGATAAAAATTTCGCCAGTATCATCGCATCTAGCCGACACGTGTATAATTAGATCGGTCGAAGACTTAAGAATTTCAACATGATGCAATCAAAAGCCAATAAGATGGCCTTGGCGCTTCATTCCCCCGTCCCATCCGCCGACGGCCACCGGGCCAAATACGCTTCCTGCGCCTCCCGGTCCTCAATCCTGGTGCGCGCCTCATCTCGGATCCAGCTTAGCGGATATGCCGCGTCGAGGGACACAATTTCCACCCGTTGCTCGTCCACGACAAACGTGCCACGCCACGCGCCGCACCCGATCTCCATGCGTCCATCTTTCCGCCGCCGAATTCGGCGGGTGCGATGCAGGGTCGGGTCACGCGCCAGTAGCGCCAGCATGCGCGGCCGAAAATCAATGCCCCAGTTGAGCATCAACCACTCGGCTTGTTCTTCCGCCAGCGGAGCCAACGCGACCGTATAGGTTGGAGGCTGAGCGAGTGCAGCGTCCACCTCCGCCGTCCACCCACCTCCCGCATCAGGAAACGAATCGTAAGCCGCCAGGTAGGGTTTGATATCGAAAACGGGAGTGCCCTCCAGCAGGTCGCAGGCGCCCAACACCAGTCGCCCGGCCTTGGCGTCGATTGAGATCAACTCCGTCGCGGTCAGCCCCAGTGGATTCGGCCGATGCGGTGACCGGGTCGCAAACACGCCCCGTCGTTGCTTGGGTCCCCGCGGAGGGAGCACCAACGGACGCCAGCCCACGTTGCGGTGAAACCAAGACAGGAGCCAGATCCGCGAAAATCCCTCGAGGTCACGCAACGCCAGCTCGTAATCGTGACCCGGCAGCAGTTCCAGTACACTGCACCCGGGACGCGCCACATCCGGTTGATGTCCCGCCTGAAACTTCACCCGCTGCGCGGTGCGAATAAACCCGATCGGTTGAAGCGTAAGTGAGTCGTGCAAGCGCCCCTCGCTATGCCTCCTGCCTCAGCAAGCCAAGCCCGATCCGTTTCCGGATTCTCCGTTGCTCTCCCAATCTGAACGACCGCGCCTGATCTCAGCAGGATTCAACTTCGTCGTTCCATACGAATTTCTACAGAAGCGTCAGGCCCGGTTTACCGGAATGTATAGGGGAAGAAACTTGGAACGGAGCAGCACCGGAGTTTTTAACCACGAATGAACACGAATGGCTTCGCTAACGCTGCGCCTGGGAACGCAACCTTCTTTGTCTACCCAACTTAAGGGGACTTCAAACTGAACGGTAGTGACGTTTATTCGTGTCCTTGTCAGGCCATTCACTTTGTTCATAGACGTGGTGGAAAAAACACCCAGTTATTTGAAGTTTCTTGAGAGCCCCACCACCAAAAAAATTTGGATCCGATCGGAAGAACAATGGTGAGCTCAGTGGCTGTTTTTTGCAGAGGCAGCGCAGAAGACTGAACTGCGTCCACGGTTTGAGAGGTGGGAGGGGTTTTACACCCCGACAGCGGTGGCGTCAGCCGTCCTCGCCAGCTAACGAGTCGGGGTGTAAAACCCTCCCCTATTGTCTAGTCCGACTTGGGTTTCCTCGTTTCCTTGGTGAATCCTGCCGCGTGATGCGATTTGAGCTTCTCGAGAGACGAATAAAGAAAACTGAGGGATCGCCCCTGCGAGACGTTTGGGCACTGTTTAGGAGTTCTTACGGTTTCAACCCCATTGTTTACGTGATGAAGTTTCCCTCGCTCGCTGTTTTCTCTCTTTCGTGCAGTCTAATTTTTTGGGTGGGATGTCAGACGCCCGGAGTCGAAAAAGCCGGGGAAGCTGAACAGGAGAAGGGCGTGAGGTTTGTGGTGTCTTTTCCGGCGGAGATCCGGGCCGAGGCGTTGTCGGGACGGGTGCTTTTGTTCTTTTCGGAAAATGAAAAGGGGGAGCCGAGGAAGGATCTAAACTGGTTCGATCCTTCGCCGGTATTTGCGGTGGATGTGGAGAATCTGGAGCCGGGTGAAGTCGTGGAGTTTACCGAAGACGATTTGGCGGATCCGGATGCCTTGGCCTTTCCGGTCGGGTTGGGCCGCATCGAGCCGGGGATTTACCAGGTGCAGGCGTTGATCAATCACGATCAAACGCGACGGGACTTCAATGACGGACCGGGCAATCTCTACAGTCGACCCAGCAAGGTGGAGATCAGCCGGGGGTTGAAGGCGAGATTTGATCTGGTGGCGAATCAAGTGGTGTTGGCAGAAGAGGGCACGGAAAACGAGTGGGTTAAATTGGTGAAAGTGCGCAGTGAGTTGTTGAGCGACTTTCATGGCCGGGATGTCTTTTTACGCGCCGCGGTGTTGTTGCCGTATGGATACGAGGAAGAAACGGAGCGGCAGTATCCGGCGTATTACGAGGTGCCGGGATTCGGGGGGCGGCATTTAGGGTTGTTGAATCGGCCGAGCAAAGGGGGGCATGGATGGAAGGCATGGGAGAACGGCACGAATCCTTATCGGGGGTTCGAGATCGTGCTCGATCCCGATGTGCCGCTGGGTCACTCCGTTTTCGCAGACTCCGCCAATAATGGCCCGGTCGGGGAGGCGCTCACGACCGAGCTGATTCCGGTGATCGAGGAACGGTTTCGGATTATCGCGGAGCCCTCGGCAAGGTTCGTGGGCGGGCATTCATCGGGCGGATGGTCATCGCTGTGGTTGCAGGTGACGTATCCGAATTTCTTTGGCGGCTGTTGGAGCACGGCGCCGGACCCAGTGGATTTCCGCGCGTTCCAGACCATGAACCTCTACGAAGATACCAATGGCCACTGGACGCCAGCAGGACAACCCCGCCCGGTGGGTCGTAGTCGGCATGAGGTCAAGTTACTGTTCCCGAAGTTCAACCACTACGAATATGTGTTGGGATGGGGCGGGCAGTTGGATTCGTTTGACGCCGTTTTTAGTCCACGAGGGGAGGATGGGTATCCGCTGCGGGTGATGGACAAGCTCACCGGGAAGATTGATCACGAGGTGGTCGACTATTGGAAACGCTATGATATCCGCCTGCAGCTCGAGAGTAATTGGGCGACGTTGGGACCGCGTTTACAGGGCAAGTTGCACGTCATCGGCGGAGGCTGGGACACGTTTTATCTCAACCCGGCGTTGGAGATGTTGCAGGATTTCTTAGCGACGAAGGCTCACGGGGGTTATGTTGAGATTCTGCCGGGAAGTCATGGCTCGTTCAGGACCAAAGAATTTGGCCAACGAATCTACCGGGAGATGGCCGATCAGTTCGCGAAACGGGAGCAATGAGATCGAGGCAGACCGCTTGACGGATAGCGCCGCGCCACGGTGTCTGGTTTGAGCCCAGTCTCGCCAGTCGTCTACTCGTAGTTGAACGTGGCGGTGGCGGTGCAATTGTCGCTTACGACCAAGCGCACCCAGTGGGCACTGAAGCCGGTGGGGAAGGAGAAGTGAACCGGGTTCTGCCCGTCCACGTCGAATGTCTGGTAGAGATGGTAGTCCTGATGATCGAAGTTCACCTCGAGGCGGATGGAGGTGGGACGGTCGGCGGAAATCGTCAGCGATTTCTTATCGTATCCTGTCATGAGATACGGGTCGGACGGCACGTCGGCTTTGACCACGCTGTCTTTCCACGGGCCGCCGATGCCGACGGGCTTGCCGAATTTCCAAAGATCGTCGATGCCGCCGAACCAAAGGGCTTCCGTGCCGTCAGTGCTGCGATAGATATGAGGATCGGGGGACGGGTTTTGCGTTGCGACCACACCGCTCATCACGAGTAGGCCATTCCATGACGCGAAGTCGGCAATCTGTTTGCCGTGACTGCTGATGGGGCGGAGTTTTTGAAATAGCGGCGGCAGGCTGTTCACGACCAAAGGCAACTCATAAAACGTGCCGTGGATGTTGGCCAACTCGCGTTCGGATTCGATCTCCCGATAACTGCGCGGCCAGCCGAAAGAAAACGGTTGGTCGTAGGCGGGACTGCCTTTCGGCAGGCGTAGACGCTCACCGTGGGATTCGACGACGACGGAGGCGGCGTCGACAGAGAATTTTGGCGCCATACTGAGGTGCGTTTCTGTTTCGGAGGAAAGGCGGACGCCGGGAGCGAAGGCGAAGTCGGCCTTGCTGAAGTTGACCGTGTGGCCGTGGAGGTCGGTGACGGCGAGATCGCGCGAATCACGGCGGGCGTAGAGGGCGGAACCGGACACGACGGCTTCCCCGATGTCGGCCAAGCCTTCAAAAAGGGCGGTGCCCTCGGACTCGTCGCGGTAATTGGCATCGGTTTGGTGGAAATAGGCCGAGCCGATGAAGTTAAGATCAGCCCGGAGGCGCACCCATTGGGCGTCGAAGTTGGGCGGAAAAATGTAGGGCAGGTAGCCCGTTACGGTGACGGTGTCGTAAGACTGCCAGTCGCCCGTTCCCAATGAGTCGATTTCGATTTGAATCGTGACTGTCTGCCCGTCTGACACGGCCAGATGGAGGACGCGTTCTTTGAAGCCGTTAACGAGGAAGGGAAGACTGGGTTGGTGGGCGGCAATGGCTTCGTTGATCCAGGGTCCGCCATAGCCGGAGCCCGGCCCCCAGTATTTGAGGTCGTCCATCGTGCCGAACCAGAGATTACTTTGAGGCTGTCCGGCACGGGGGTTTTCTTGGATGGAGGTTTCGTCGGTCGCGAGCACCAAGCGGCCGTTCCAGTCCGTGAAGTCGGGCACATAGCGCAGGTGGCTGCCGATAGGGGCAAGGCCCGCAGTGTTGGCGGCGGAAAACGTAGCCGGGAAATCAAAAAACATGCCGTGCATGTCCATCATCCAGCGGTCCTCGCTGACCTCCCGGATGCGGGGCCATTCGGTATACCAACCGTGAATGGCGTCGTTGTTGAACGAGGACTTTGGCAGCAGGTAGGTCGACCACTGGCCGCCATCGAGGAGTTTGAGGCGGAGGGCGCGTTCGTCCCATCCGATTGACCAAGCGGGATCTGAGTCGCGAGGGTTGCCGTATATACCGCCCGGCCCGGTGACGTCGGTGTATTGAGTGCGCTCGATTATATCCCAAGTCTTGCCGTCCCAGGTGGCCAAGACGCCGCGTTCATCGGGTGACTTGGCTTTGATGCGTCGCAGGATGGCGTCGGCTTCGGGAGCCGAGATACTGTTCCGAAACGAGCCGCCGACGTGTTCACCGTTGTTAGCCATGATCAAACGCCCCTGCGCCGTGTAGGCGCCTTTGGCGTGCCAGCCGGGCACGGGTTTATGAAAGAGTTTCCGCACTTCGAGGGAGTGGACATTCACCTCATAAACCATGCCCTCCATGTCGACATAGTAGACTAGGTTGACGGGGTCGGTGAGATGGCGGGCGATGGCCGTGATGCGGCCCGGCATGGTTTCGGGCGAGATAGCCCGGACTTTGCCCTCCATGTCGACAAGGTAATGAGCGATGAGCAGTTGGTTGGATTCGCGATGAATGAAACGTGCGGCGGGCGTGCCGCCGACGCTTTCGGGGTGGATGGTGAGGGCGAGATCTTCGCCGATTGAATACAACTTGTGGTCGCTGCCATTGGGTTCGTGGGCAGCGTAATTGACCATCCACAATTTGCCCACCCAGGGCACCACGGCGCCGATGCCGCACTCGTTGAGTTGGCCTTTCAGGTTGCCGTTATCAGCGTAGGTCGTGAGGTGGGGGTAAACGCCGCTGATGAAGAGAGGATCACGTGATGTGGTCTGGGCGGAAACGGTGACTAGACCGATACCCAGAGTGAGCACGCTCGTGCGAAATAGAGACATGGTGAGGGGTGAGGGGATACAGGTGCAGACGAATGACGGAGAAGGGAGGTGGATTCGGATATTTCCAAAAGGAATCTGCGATTCAAAGTATAGACTCTGGGTCTTGCTCAATTCGAGATGGATTCACCCTGCTTCACTGCCCGAATTTGCTGAGGCACATTTCGAAATGGGGAGATCACCAAAAATTGGTGTAGGGTAGGTTAAGATGGTCACCGTGGTGACCGCTCACCTCAAGTAATTCAGCCTCACTGATTTGATCGAGCCTGTTTAAGCGGATGGGTTGGCCCTTTCGTGGGAGGCCTTCAGCGCTGGAGTCCGTGTCGTTGCTTGGTGGCGACAAAGTGACGACAGGATTTGTTCAGTTTCCTCGGGATCGGAATGAAACTGTCGTTCCGGAATTTGTCACAATGGATTCCGGGAGATTGCATCGCGGCCCAGTCGAGCGAAGGTGGAGTCCAGTTATGGATTATTTCAAAGAAATCGGCGAAAGCCTTTCGATGCGTTGTGGCGATGGTGAATTGGGGGAGAACTTCCCGGAGCTCGCCGCCGCAGTGTTGGCGGAGTTTCCGGTTCCCGCTGATATCGGTATCGAATTCATGGCGGACTGGGCGCTGGGTCGGGAGCAGTTGCCGGAGCAGGTCAATTTTCACAGTGGATTCGGTGAGCCGCCGTTGGTGGTTTACGAGGAACCACGATTTTATGCCGAAGTCCTTTTCTGGTTTCACGGTCGCACGTCGATTCATAGCCATGGATTTTACGGGGCTTATCAGGTGCTGGCGGGATACTCGATCGAGGCGGAATTTCTATATCACCGCACCCAGGAGCCTGAACCCGGCATCCAAATAGGTGAACTGGAGCCGATGGCGCTGCGGTTGATCACTCCCGGTGAGATCACGCGCATTTTGCCGGAGGATGCGTTCATTCACACGGTGATGCACATGGGGAGTCCGTCGCTCACGTTGGTGATCCGCAACAAGGGCGGGCTGACGCAGTTTGATTACGCCATGAACGGATTGGCGGTAAACGCCTATCAGAATTCCCAAACTCATGTGCGGCAGGCCGAGGTGCTGAGTGCGTTTCACGCGGCGAATCCGTATGAGTTCGAAGCCCGAGTGTTGGAGTTTCTCAGCGCTGGGAGTGCCCACCGGATGGTCCGAATGCTCAAGGAAATGCAACATGAACTGGACGAGGCGTTTCTGGGAGGGGCGATCAGCGAATTGGCGGTGGAACGATTCGGTGCGCTTGGTGCGGTGATCATCGAATCCATCGACCAATCGATTCGTGGCGGTAAAATATGGGATGAGGTGGCAGCCCTGGAAGATCCGGCGGATCAGCTCAGCACGGCGTTGTCGGATCTGTTTCCCCAAGCTCAGGATTTGCTGGCCGTGGTAGGCCGAACCTTCCCGGAGCGAGATCCGGCCGAGGTTTTGAAGAACTGGGCTGATATCGTCGGCGAGCTTGGCTGAGAACGTTTTCCGTGGGGATCACTACTCAGTCGTCGTGATTGAGTCCGTTCTTTCCAACTAAGCGAATGTGGCGCTAACTCGCTGGGCGGCCGATCCGAACGGGTTGGCCACTTTTTTTGTCCACTGCGGGCGCAGGCCCAACCTTGAGGCGCGTCAGACGCGGTTCAGGGCCGGGCGGCCGGACTCGACGATAAATGAAGCGCGGGTTTGGAGGGGGGCATCTGGTTTTGTGACGAACGGGACGGTGCGGTAATCGGCGCGCCACGTCTCGGGCGTGAGCTCACAACGCACGTAGCCGCGTTCGCCGTTGAAGAATTTCACGAACGGATTTTCGGCGAGGATTTCATCGTGCCCGGCAGGTTGGGCGTCCCCATCGCCACCGGAGCTAATCGAGGTGCCGACGAACTCGGTGCCGACCGATTGCGAGTCCAGATCGTCGAAGTCGGCGATGAGCTCGTTGGCCCAGTTTTTGTGAATGTCTCCGGTGAGCACGACGGGGTTTTTGATCTTCTGGTCGTGAATGTGCTTGAGCACCCGGCGGCGTTCAAATTCGTAGCCGGGCCATTGGTCCATGCTGTGCGTGACTTTGGGTCCCGGCGTGCGATCGACGCGGGCCATCATGACCTGTTGGGTAAGAATATTCCAGCCGGCGGGTGAGCGCTCGAGGCCGTCGAAGAGCCACTCGCGTTGCCGGTCGCCCAAGAGGGTGCCGCGCGGGTCGAGGAGGACGGGCGTGGGTGTCTTGTTGCCATCACCGAGCTGCTGGGGGGTGCGATACTGGCGGGTGTCGAGGACGTGGAATTGGGCCAGCCGTCCGTAGGCCAGGCCTCGATACAGCAGCATGTCGGGGCCGCGCGGCAGGGCCGAACGACGGAGCGGCATGTGTTCGAAATACGCTTGGTAACCAGCCGCGCGGCGCAGGAGGAATTCCTCTCGCGGGGTGCCGCGGGCGATATGATCGTTGGCGTAGTTGTTGGCGACTTCGTGGTCGTCCCAGGTCACGATCCAGGGAGCCATGGCGTGGGCAGCCTGCAGATGGGCATCGGTTTTGTAACGGGCGTAACGGATCCGATAATCGTCGAGAGAAAGGCATTCCTCGCCGATGTGTTGTCGGAGTCCCTTGGGTTTGGCCGCGCCTTCGTAAATGTAGTCGCCCAGATGCACCACCAGATCGATGTCCTCGCGGCTGAGGTGGTCGTAAGCGGTGTAGAGTCCGGCCTCGTAGTGCTGGCACGACACCATACCGAAGCGCAGTCGGTCGGGCAGAGTTGACGCGAAGGGCGTGGTGCGCGTGCGGCCCAAGGGGCTGATCTCACCGCCAGTCTTGAATTGATACCAATACCAGCGGTCGGGGCGAAGGCCGTTGACTTCGACGTGCACGGAGTGGGACCAAGTAGCGCGGGCGGAGGCGGTGCCGGATTGCACGACGCGAGACATGCCTTCGTCTTCGGCGATCTGCCACGAGACTGCCACGTCGTCGGCCCCCATGCCACCGCCGAGTTCGAGGGGGCGGGGGGCGAGTCGGGTCCAGAGCACGACCCCATCCGATAGCGGATCACCCGAGGCTATGCCCAAGGAGAACGGATACGCCGAGAATTTGGGGTGGGTGGAGGCAATGGACTGGGCCCGGGAGGAGAGCAGAGCCGCGGCGGCAAACGATACACTGCCAGCCAGAAAGGAACGGCGTCCGAGGTGTTGGGCTCCGGGCAAGGGGTAGAAAGACGGGGGCATCGGTAGAGGCAAACGATTGGTTGAGGGGCGGGGGCGAGTGGACTCGAAACTTGCGCGGATGGCGAGTGCTCAAATTCATTTTCGGGCGCTGTGACTTCATCTTAACAGTCGATGCGACGAAACGGTAAGCGACCGTGTTGAATCTTAAGTTGGAGCGCTCAGTGCACCGGATTTTGAGAAGGTGACTGGGGCTCTCGGAATTCTTCTTTCAACGGGCTCATTGGAGATTGAAACCTTGGAGAGAAATCGGCGTCTTCTCGGCACCTTACCGTCTATGAGGCTGTCGATTTCGCCGAGCTCCGGCGTAGCTTATCGTTTTGGAGTAACCCGTGTAATTCATGGAGGACGGAGTTTGCGAAAAATTATAGGCGTAGGGATGGTGTGGGCCGTCATACTCGCGGCGTTGAGCGCACAAGGTGCCGACACCTCAGTAGTGGTGATCCCGCAAGGGATAATTGAATCGCAACGGGTGCGTTTGGATGCGCCGATCGAGGCGTGCGAGGCCTACCTCGACGCCCAAACCGAGCGTGTTTGGCGGGTGAATACGCCGAGCCGGGGGGCTTGGGTGGGGCAACTTTTCGGCGTCGAACTGTCGGCGGCTCATCGGGAGGCCCTCAGTGATCCGACCGTGTTGCGGGTGCTCCCGGATGCCGAGGGCCTGGAGGTTCGGCCCTCTTTGGCTGGATTGCAAGCGCTGACGGCCGAGGAGCGCGAGTCTCTCTATGCGTTTATCGCGGCGATGCCGGGGAATCACGCGGAGCGTTGGCCGTTGGTGTTTCCGCGGATCGATCCGTGGTCGCGATTTGATCGAGCTGGAATTCCGACTGACGTGGTGCGGCGAATCGAGGCGCTGTGTTACCCCTTCGCGGGCGGTTGGGCGTTGAGTGATTTTTCAGTGATTGCGGCGGAGTTTCCCGATCGAGATCTGCTGATTCGGGTGTTGCAGGCGGCGTCGGAAGTGGATGCGACGATTCCGCGTCTGCGACTACGCGAGGTGGGTCCCGTGGCGGAGGCGCTGTCTTATTGGACGGTCGATCACCAGAACGCCTTTGCCTTGCCGTTGTTGGAAACCCTTTTGGAAGCGGATACGGCCGAGGGCATTGACCTGATCGCCCTGCTTCCGGGGCTGCCGCGGAGCCTGGTCAACGACCTCGATGCGAGCGATGTGAGATTTGATTTTTCGGCCTCCAGTTTGATGGTTTCGGCCAGTCTGAGTGTGCTGCCCGTGGATGTGTTGAACCGTCAACGGTTTCGGGCTCGGATCGAACAAGGCTTTCGCGATGTGGCGGATGAACCGAGGTTTGGCGATTTACTGGTCTTGGATCAGCGCGACAAAAATGACGTCGCTTACGCGTGTGCGGTGATTGCCGGTGATATCGTTTTTGCGAAAGATCCGGTCGGGTTGGGGTTGTGGCGATTCATGCGCCGGGGCGATGTGCTCAACCGGAATCCAAATTTTAAGGATCGTAGTTTTACGCTGCGGCGCTACCTGCCACCGCTCCAGCCATGAAGCGAAGCACGCTAACGGTGATTGGGTGGCTGGTGGGGGCGGGAACCTTGTTGATCGGCGCCCGCCTTCCGGTGGCAGCTTCGGATTCCTACGGGCGTTCGAATCCTGTGCCATCGGCGAGTGCACGGAGTTGGCTCTCGGAATCCGGCCCGTGGGGCACCATGCGGGTTAGTCGGTTACGGCTGGCGCCACCAGACCCGCTGTTGGCGAAGATCAATTTCAAACCGGAAAGCGAATGGGCGTTTCAGGGGAAGAGTTGGGTCGAAATCGACGCGTTCCTCGCCCGCGCCGAACTCACGCCGGATCAACTTGTGCCGCTGCTGCAGGAGGAGAATCGACGGCAGAGTGAAGATGGGAAAACCCGACTAATCAAAGTGAGTGACCAGTTCCGACTGAACCTGAGTTCGGAAAGTCGTCGCATCATTTACGATGAGCTGGCCTCCTTTGAACCCAACCTGACACAGGCGTTGCCGTTCGCGGTGCCGACGCCGGAAGCATTGGTGCGGGCTAGTTTGCGTCCTGTAGTGGTGGATACATTGCGACGTTTGACGTTTTATCGGGGAACGCACGCGTGTCTCGTCGATGCCGATTTGATTGCTACGCTGATCTCGGATCCGATGGAGTTGATGCGATTCAAGCGGGTGATGTTTTCCTACCCCTCGCTGGCGGTGGAACTCACGCGATCGAGCTTGGAACGTCGAGCAGAAGTGAACGCCTATTGGGTCAAGCCGGGAGGGAAGCCGGCCTCGGGGTTGCTCCGCGCGTTTGATCGGTCGCCGGAACTGGAGACCATTGACCTGATTCACCTGTTGCCGCCCCTGCCGCGGAAGCTGTTGCACACCTTTCCCGATGGTGGATTTGCTCCGCTACAGGCCAATTGTTTTTGGTTGTCGCTCAATTTTTTCAATCCGACGCCGGATCGGCGCTACCTGCCGGGGTCGGAGGATTTCGGTCAGGCCGCGGCGGAGGCCATGCAGACGCTGCAGCGAGACTACGAGCCGGCGCAGCCTCCGTTTAGGTTTGGTGATGTGTTGGCCCTGATTTCTGAAAACCGGGACTCGCATGAACTCGTGCACATGGTCGTGTATATCGCCGACAATATTGTGCTGACCAAGAACGGCCGCACGCCGAACAGTCCGTTTGTGCTCATGACGTTCGCTGACATCGAACAGACCTACCCGTGGCCGATTCCACTCAACGTCCATGGCTATCGGTTGCGGTCGGTCGCTCCGTAGCGGTGGGCGGCGCGAGCAGCTTTTAGATTGTGACGGCTTATTCCATAAGCCCGGAGCAATCAGATTTTACCGGAGGCTCCCTCCTTCGCTGAAGCTTCCGCCGTCGCCAAGGCGTTGGCGGACAGGTCGGCGGTCAAGACAGGGGAAACGAAGCAGATCGCAAATATATGTGAACCAGTCACTTCGTTCCTTTTTTGATCTTTGGTCGATAGTCGATTAACCGAAGGGACTTCGGGGTTATACCAGCAGCCCGATTAAATTAGACTAATTTTAACGCAAAGCCACCACGCCGGTAAGGACGAAAAGTTCAGCAATTGAATAACTTGATACTCAACGCTGCCGCGGCTCCGCGACTTGGTGTTAAAGTCTAAATCCAAGGGGTGATTGGTGTTACGCCGGGCGAATGGAAATCAGGTAATCCACTTCACTGTCGGAGCTGCCTAGGCAGAAGCGGGAGTCATAGCATTCGAGCTCGATGTCGTGGGTGGGGGTGTATTTTGAGCGGGGAAACCACGAACCGTAGACGTAGTTGAGCGTTTCGGGAAACGTCTCGACGGGGCCGCGATGGACGAATTTAGCGTAGTGCAAGGCGGGGATTTCCCACCGCGCCATCCCGGCGGGAACCGGATGCTCGGGCGCGATCACGGTGCCGGCGAGGTATTCCAACTCGTCTTCGCGGGTGCGTTGATGAGGGGGGAGCAGGCGGCAGGCGCCATACATGACGGCGTCGGGAGCGACCCCAAGTTCGGCTTTGCGTGCGCTGATCTGACCCCAGAGCGGGGGGATGACTTGCATGTTGTTCGCGTCGGGTGACATGGCGGCGATGAAGCGGCTGGCGCAGCCGACAAGCGAAAGAGCGGGAAGATCAATGAAGGTGGGTTCGAGGGCCATTTTCGAAGGGATGAGGTTGAGTTGATGGGGCAGAATAGGGAAGCGGGCCCACCGCATGATCGGCATGATTTCAGTGCGAAATTCACGGGGATTGGTCCCCGTAACGCTGGTGAAGGCACGGGTGAACGATTCGTGGGAGTCGAAGCCGAAATCCATTGCGATATCCAAGATGCGCCGCTCTGGAGCGTGGCGCAGGGCCAGGGCGGCTTCGGTGATGCGACGGCGTCGGGTGTAGCTGGCCACGGGCTCTTGCACGAGCGCGACAAACACTTTTTGGAAATGCCAAAACGAATACCCCGCTTTCGTGGCGAGTTCCCCTACCGTCAGAGGCTGCCGTAGGTTGGCCTCGATGAGGTCGAGCGCGTGTTGGAGGGATTCAAGAGGGGGAGACTGCACTGGAGCCAAGTTACCTCAAACGCGTCCGCCGTCGCTTGATAATTTGTGCGAAAACGAGACGACCGCATTCACTGTGAGCTAGAACCGAGGAAACGTTCTCTCGGTCCAAACCAAACTGATGTAGCCGTGCCGCTCTTTCAGTTCGGGGTCAGGAATGGTCATGTTTTCCCGCAAGGTTTTTTTGAGACGTTTGCCCCCTCGGCCAATCAGGTAGGGGATCACGAAGAGGATGGTGGGCGCGTAAGCGATGAGCCCGTCCGTGTGCAGGGCGAAGAAAACCCCGGCGGCCAGCGCGGGAACGAACCCGAGGATAAGGGCCAAGGAAAGCCACATCTGGACGGTGACGAAAGATTGGTATCGGTCGAGGTCCGGCGTGCTCGCAAAGCGAGGAGTCGATTTCCAATAGGTCGAAAGATGGATCCGCCCCAGCACACTGATCACGATCACAAGACCGATAAAATAGAGTTCAGCGATCAAAGACGGATGAAAGGACTGAGGGAGGTTGAGACTCACGCCGCTTATTCGACGACCTCCCACCGCCCAACACAACGTGATTGTCTTACGTAGAATTCCGGGGGCGGGTGGACGGCTTGACCGATCTCGTCCTCAGCCGGTCAGGGGCTGCGTGCGGCTGATCCACTCGGCAACCGGGTGCCCCTCGCGGAGGTGTTCTTGAGCGATGCGGGTCAGGCGTTCGGGGGTGACGCGGCCATACCACGTGCCCTCGGGGTAAACCACGAGCCAGGGGCCTCCGGCGCACACCCGCAGGCAGGCGGCCTTGGTGCGCAGGACGGGCAGATCGAGCGTTTTGATGACCGTTTTGAGGGCTTGCCAGGATGCGTCGCCCGCGACTGCGCTGCAGCAATCGGGGCCGATGCAAAGGAAGGCGTGGCGCCGGGCGGCGGGAAGGTTCATCTTGGCAAATCCTTTGGCCTGAGCGGTCGTGGTTTCGGCACCGGATGCAAGTGTCTCGGGTGGAGTCGGTCGCCAGTGGGGTGTGACGATCAAGCCCTCGATGGGGTCGCCGTAGGTGTCGAAATCTCCCGCGACCACGTGTCGCGCGGTGAGGGCGCAAAGGGCGGCATCCACGTCGTCCTGTGACACGTTGGGGGACAACGTGACTCCGGCCGCGGCGAGCAAGGCAGGGCGATCAGTGGCTTTGTCTTTTCCACGCACGATTTGGCCGCGTAGAGCACAGGTAACGGCGTGCGGAAATGTTTCGAAGCAAAAGGGTCGGGTCGGGGCGGCGGCGGCATGGGACCACAACGGAAAATGAGGCTGGAGTGCCGCGAAGAGGGCTTCGCCTTGCAGCATCCAGGCGTGAAACCCATCGAGCTTGGCGAGGTCGCGTCGGGGCGTCGCATAGGCGCGGATGCCGCGGCGGGCGAGCGCGCGTTCGGCTTCCCGCGAGCGGCCGTCGGCGCTCCAACTGCAGGGGGCGTCGATGCCGATGGCGCTCGGGGCGAGATCGCGGCAGCGTTGCACGACCGCGGCGGCATTGGGTAGCGCTTCGCTGGATACGAGTCGATCGGCGGTGAGGATGGCGAGATGGTAGCCCTTGCGCTGGCCACCCACGTCGATGCCAACAAATACGGGAGAGTCGGGTGAAGTGGTGGTGGCCATGCGGGCACAATGAGTCACGATTACAGGAGACGGCAAGCAGGTGACGCGGCCAGAAATCGACGTTGCATGGGGGACGGGAAGGTCTTTCGGCATGCCGCTTGATGTTTGGCGCGGGCAGGGCACAGTTCGCTTTCATGTCCCGCTCACAATCTTCCGATGAGGAACACGCGCTCGATCGCCTGCCGAAGGCTCCGCTCAACCGCGAGACATTGCGGGAGGCCTTTGCGCTGACGCAGTATTTGCGACCGTATCGGGGGCGTTTTTTGTCGGGCATGGCCACGCTGTTTGCCAGCGCGACGCTGGGGTTGGCGTTTCCGCTGCTGGCCGGGTATGTGGTTGATGCGGCGATGCGACCGGGGGTGTCGGCGTTGCCGGTCTTTGGGGTGCTGAGTCTGAATCAAATCGCGCTGTTGATGGCGGGGTCGGTCGTGATGCAGGCCTTGTGCTCCTGCAACAGTTCGCTGGCCTTCAATCGGGTGGGGCAAAGCGCGTTGGCCGATTTACGGCGCGATTGCTACAGCCGGTTAATCGGATTCCCCATGGCCTATTTTTCGCGCCATCGGGTGGGTGAGCTCACAAGTCGGGTGTCGACCGATGTGGCGCAGATTGAGGGGGCGTTGATCGATGCCCTACCGCAATTGTGCCGGCAGACCGTGTTTCTGTTGGGAGGTGTGACGATGATCGCGCTGACGTCAGGGCGCCTCACCGCCGTGATGTTGGGCACGTTGCCAGTGTTGATTGCGGCGGCGGTGTTTGTGGGGCGGCGATTGCGGCACTATTCGCGCGAGACGCAGGATCAACTGGCGGCGACGAATACGATCGTGGAGGAAACCCTGCAGGCGATTGCCAGTGTGAAGGCCTTTGCCAACGAAGCGTTTGAGTTGGGGCGTTATCGGCAGGCTAATCAGCGGGTGCTGGCAGCCGCGCTGGGGGCCGCCCGGTGGAGGGCGGTGTTTGTAGCGTTCTTTATCGCCGCGCTGTTTGGCGGCATTGTGATCGTGCTGTGGTTTGGCGCGACGTTGATGCAGCGGGGCGGCATCAGTCCGGGCGAACTGACGCGGTTTGTGCTCTACACAACGTTTGTGGCGGGGGCGATGGGGCAATCGGCGGAATTGTTCAGCCAGATTCAAAAAACGGTTGGCGCCACGCAACGGGTGCGGGAGTTGTTGCGCGAACCGACTGAGATTGATTCCGACATGGCATCTGCCGCTGCGGCGACCGATTTGCCCGCCCGATTACGAGGGGAAGTGGCGTTTGCAGGCGTGAGTTTTCGGTATCCCTCACGGCCAGAGATTCCGGTGTTGCGCGATATCACCTTGTCGGCCCAGCCCGGTGAGCGGATTGCCTTGGTCGGGCCGAGTGGGGCGGGAAAATCCACCATCACGGCGCTGTTACTGCGGTTTTACGAATTGGAGGCGGGTCAACTGCTGATCGACGGCAAGCCAGCCCACTCTTATCCCCTCACTTGGTTGCGCGGACAGATGGCAATCGTGCCGCAGGACGTCACGCTCTTTGGCGGGTCGATTGCCGAGAACATCGTTTACGGTCGGCCGGGGGCGAGTGAGGCCGACGTGCGGGCCGCCGCGCGACAGGCCAACGCCGACGAGTTCATCACGGGGTTTCCGGAAGGCTATGCGACGTTGGTGGGCGATCGCGGGATCAAACTCTCGGGGGGGCAACGGCAACGCATCGCGATCGCGCGGGCCATTCTGAAGAACCCGGCGATCCTCATCCTTGACGAAGCCACCAGCTCGCTGGACAGCGAAAGTGAGCGACTGGTCCAGCTCGCGCTCGAAGGATTAATGCAAGGGCGGACGACCTTTATCGTGGCGCACCGGCTCTCGACCATCCGCACGGCAGATCGTATCGCAGTCATCGATACAGGGCGAATCGTTGAGCTGGGTAACCACGAGGAGTTGTCGGCAAAACCGGACGGTCTCTATCGGCACCTCAGCGCATTGCAGCTGGGAGATCGGGTGGACTTGGACCCGGGGTTGGTGCCCTGAAGCGAAGGACAATTTTGGTCTCCGTCGTTACCGCAGCACTTCACGAGCGCGCATAGCTCGGGCGTAGACGATCAAGAGGAGGCCAATGACGAAAATCGCGGCGCTGAAGATGATGGCGCCGATGATTTCGAGCCCGTCGGAGAGCACAAAGTTTTGAATCGAGGTGAGCACGAGGCAGACGAAGGACGCGATGAATACGCTCACCGCGAGGCCCTTGCGCAAGAGGAGCAGGAGGGAGCCCAGCAGGCTGCCCCAAGTGGCGATTCCCCACGTGAATACCGCCCACAGCGGGAACCCATAGAAATACTCCAACTGTTCGGGGGTGAACGCGGCCATGTAGGCCTCGTTGCGCGTCTGCGTCATGAGAAAGTCGAACGCACCACCGGCGTTCCACAGGAAGGAGAGTCCGCCGACCACCCAAAGGTGCCACGGGGTGGAGGCGGACGACGGCGGGGTAGGATTCGTCATGCCGGTCACTCCAATGATTCATGTTCCGGAGGTCAATTCTGTCCTGTCCAAGGATGATCCGGGCTATTTGGGGGGTGGGAACTGCCTCGATCGGGAAATTGTTGAACGCTTGGTCGTGCCGCGGCGTCGAAGGCCTTGTTACAAGCCCCCGTTTGTGCGTCGCGAGGTTCGAGTCCGCGTGGCGTGAACCCTCTCTCTATTAATTTGTTTAAGCATCGTCTCATGAATGCCCCTCATTCCCTCGTCCGCGTCCTATTTGTCTGCATGGGCAATATCTGTCGTTCGCCAGCAGGCGAAGGCGTATTCACCAAGATGGTGGTGGAGGCAGGCTTGGGTGATTGCATCGAAGTCGATTCGGCCGGCACCATCGGCATGCACGCGGGGCATCCGGCGGACTCGCGGATGCGGGCCGCGGCAGCCCAGCGAGGCTACGATCTCACCAGCCGGGCGCGAAAAGTTGTGGTGGAAGATCTGGATCAGTTCGACCTCATCCTGACGATGGACGAGGATAACCGACGCAACGTGCTCAACCTCGCGAGCACAGAGGTCCAGCGAGCGCGGGTGCGACCCTTTTGTTCGTTCTGCGAAGACCACGATGAGACTGAAGTGCCCGACCCCTACTACGGCGGCCCGCAAGGTTTTGACCATGTGCTCGACTTGCTCGAAGACGGCTGCCGTGGCGTGCTGAGGTGGGCTCGGAGCGAGGTTTGAAATCCAGTGGTGAGGAGGAATATCCATCGATCCAGCCAAGATCCTGAGCTCGATCAAACTGGACTCTGGTAAACGCTGAGCCGATCAGGCAGCAAAGTCAGACTGGTCCCGGAAACCGTAGTGAGTCACAGAGGACACCGAGGCAAACCGGAGTTTCACCGAGGTTAAGCGAAGAAACCAGGGCGCATATATCTGCACCCCGAAAGGGAAAGCGAGTCACCCAAAGATTGATCTCGGAGTGATCGTTTGGAGAACTCTACCCAAACCGCGTGGTCTCGGTGGCCCACTTCGACGGCCGCATTTGAGTTCAAATGACTGGCAACTGTTCTGCGCTGGTAAACGCGGCGTCGAGACAGCGCACGGTTTCACTCACATCGAATCCCTTGGCCTGCTGCAGAGCCCCAAGGACCAACTTGTCGTAGAGCGCTTCGTCTTCGAGCAATTGGATCATGGCGTCGACCAGAGGTTCGACTTCACCCGGTGCCACCACCAAACCACCGCCTCCGATGACTTCCTGGGAGCCGCTTCCGGTGCACCCGATGACGGGCTTACCACGGGCCATCGCTTCCAAATAGGTCAATCCGAACGACTCGTAGCGGGCCGGTGAAACCAAAGCATAGCAACGCTCCAGCCACCGATCCCGTTCCTCATCCGAAACCGTCCCCGTAAAAACAAGTCGATCCGCAAGCTGAATACGCACCGCGGGGTCGATGTGGCTTTCGTAGTCATCATCATCTCGTCCGATCATGACGAAGCGCACGTCGGGCGCGGCGGCCAAAAGAAGGGGCAAGGCTTTGATCAAGACGTCACAGCCCTTGCGGCGTTCGATTCGTCCGAGAAATATCAGGGTTCGGGGTCGGGTCGCAGGTCGGGCGAGAGGCCTTCCGATGGGCATGCCGTGGGGCACATAGGCAAACCGGTGCGGGGGTAGTCGGAGCCGATTTACCAGCCATCGAATGTGTTTTACAGTATGCGAGGCGAGGAGTGGGGCTTGCCGAATGGCGAAGTATTCCCACGAGGCCAGGAGGCGGTTTGACAGGGCGTTGGGCGCGGGTGCTGAACCGGTGTTGAAATGATCCACTTGCTCCGTGGTGGTGCTCACGCGGACCAACACCCGGTGCGCCCAGGGTAGATGGGTATATATGCCGGTGAGTCCACAATAGTTGGTGGCCACGATGCGATCCAGGCGGTCGTGCTCCTGAGTAAGTCGGATCGCGATTTTGATTGCGGCGGTCACCACGCGTCCGATCCGACCGCCGCCCCGTAAAAATCCGCCCCAACTGCAACTGACGCGAACAACGCGGTAAGGCACATCGGGCTCCAGCTCGTCGGGCCACCAAAAGGGGCGATGCTGATCGATGATCCACACGGAATGAAGCTGACCTCGTTCGTGTAGGGCGTTGGCGACGTGCCGGAAGTTTGAAGATACCCCGCCTGCCACCCCCGGCCGCGGCCAGGTGTCAAGGAGGAGCCCATAGCGCTTCCGTCGGCGGGGTGGAATTTCATCGATGGAGGTGGTATCGGGCATCGGTGATGGGGTCAGCAGATTTCAGAACCACGTTGAATTGAGAGACATGCTCGCTTATCCGAGAGGCCCCGTCTCCCTGAAGCCAGTTTCTTTTCAATCCGATTGAGTAGCCCGAATCGTGGTGGATAGCTATCGAACTGCTTGGAACATATCCTGCCACGAGCGCCAGGGGGGCGAGATTGGCGTTGCGGCATCCGAATCTTAGAGGATGGTTGCGAACATTGACCGCCGAGGCACATACTTCGATTAGTATATTTGGATTGGGTCACGTGGGCTGCGTGGATTTGGCGTGCCTTGCCGCACATGGGCACCGGGTGATTGGGGTGGACCCGTGGGCCACTAAAGTGGACGACGTGAACGCCGGTAGACCGACGGTGGAGGAAAAGGGACTCAAGTCCATGATGAAGGTTGCCCTAGCGGCCGGAAGTATTTCTGCGACGACCGACAGTCGGATTGCGATAGCTCAAACTGAGGTTTCGTTAGTTTGCGTGGGGACTCCGTCGCTCCCCGACGGAACCGCCGACCTGACCGCGATTCTCAAAGTAGCGGAGGAAATTGGTCTTGGTTTGGCAGCCAAGGAGGGGCGGCACGTGATTGCACTTCGCTCTACCGTGCCTCCTGGCACGAATGCGGAGGTCACCGCGGTCGTGGCCCGAGTGTCCGGTCGGCGTCCTGAAGAGGATTTTGCCGTGGTGTCGAATCCAGAGTTTTTACGGGAAGGGTGTGCGGTAGCCGACTTTAATCGACCGGCGTTCATCGTGCTGGGCACCGAGTGCGACTGGGCCGTCTCCGTGTTGCGAAAAGTCTACGGTCGTGTGGAAGCGCCCCTCGAAATTCTCGAACCCCGGTCGGCCGAATTGTTGAAGTATACCTGCAACAGCTTCCATGCTCTGAAAGTCACGTTCGCCAACGAGGTCGGAAATCTGTGCGAAAAACTGGGAGTCAATGCGCGGAGCTTGATGGACGTTTTCTGCCGCGATACAAAACTCAATCTGTCCAGTGCTTACTTGAAGCCCGGTTCTGCTTTTGGTGGATCCTGTTTGCCGAAGGACGTGCGAGCACTCTGTGCGATGGTCCGCACTTACGATCTGACGAGTCCAGTGCTCACCGCCATCTCCCCTAGTAACGAGCACCATAAAGACACGATATACCGTCGGATCCGGGCCTATGGCGTGAGTCGGATCGGAATCCTCGGCTTGGCCTTTAAAACCGGAACCGACGATGTGAGGGAAAGCCCGATCGTGGATATTATTGTTCGGTTGCGGGAAGATGGATTGTCAGTGCGCATCTACGATCCCTTGGTGAAGGTCGTCGCTTACGCCGATGCCAGTGAGCAGCATCCGTTGCGGCAGCGGATTCCGGAGATCGCCGACAGGCTGACCCCTGATTTGCATGGAGTGATCGCTGACTCTGACCTGGTTGTTTTGGTCAACGACGATGCAGGGGTCCGAGCCGCGTTGGCGAGCGGGTCCGAACCCATCGCCGTTTACGATCTTCATGGCTTGGTCTGAGGAGTTATCCCAACGTTATTTAGGCGCGAGACGTTAACGCCAAGACGCGGAGGCGCAAAAATAGGATATGAGAAACACCACTGCTCAACTATAACGTGTTTGGCGGCTGGGCGTTGTTACTACTCTATTCTGCTCGAGCGATTGCGATTATTATCAAGGGAAGCCTGCGGACGACGGTGGCAGGAAGTTCGCTTGATCCCGCGGTTTGTTCACGGGTTTCTCACTCGGAGTGTTTTTCCAGCAGGCGGGCGGTGAGGGCGGTCCAGCCGGTTTGGTGGCTGGCGCCGAGACCTTGGCCGGTGTCGCCGTGGAAGTATTCGTAGAAGAGCACGAGGTCCTTCCAGTGCGGGTCCGAGGCATAGCGGGCGTCGTCGCCGTGGGTCGGACGGCGGCCGGTCTGCGGGTCGGGGAGGAAGAGGTGGTTGAGGCGTTGGGAGAGGTCGTCGGCGATGGCTTTGAGGGTGAGTCGAGTGCCGCTGCCCCTCGGATATTCCATGGTGAACCCGTCGCCGTAGAAATGGTGGTAGCGCTCGAGGGCTTCGATGAGCAGATAGTTCAGGGGGAACCAGACCGGGCCCCGCCAATTCGAGTTGCCGCCGAACATAAACGAGTCGGACTCGCCCGGCACGTAGCCGACCGAGTGTTTTTCGGCACCGGTTTCCATCACAAAAGGATGCTCAGCGTGCGCCTTGGACAGGGAGCGAATACCGTAGGGGGAGAGGAACTCGGCTTCATCGAACACATAGCGTAAGACGCGCTCGAGGCGCTCGCGTGATGGGATGGCGAGCAAATGTTGTCCGGTGGATTTCCCGTCGTTGCTCACGTAGGAAATCTGTTTTGCGAGATCGGGGCGGTTTTTCAAAAACCAACGCGTGCGTTTGGCAAACCCGGGCAGTTGGTCAAGGCGATCCTCGTCGATGAACTCGACGGCAAAGAGCGGAATGATACCGACCATGGAACGCACCCGGAGAGGTTGAGGCGGACCGTCGGGGGGCAGGTATTGATCGTAATAAAACCCGTCCTCCTCGTGCCACAGACCGTCGCCCCCAAGAGCATTCATGGCATCGACGATGGAAACAAAGTGCTCGAAGAACTTGGAGGCGATGTCCTCGTATTCGGGTTGAAATTCGGCGAGTTCGAGCGCCATGGCGAGCATGGTGCTGCAGTAGAAGGCCATCCACGCGGTGCCATCGGCTTGGGCGAGGGAACCGCCAATGGGCAGGTCCTTGGAGCGGTCAAAGACCCCGATATTGTCGAGACCGAGGAAGCCTCCAGCGAAGAGGTTGTTGCCGCGGGGATCCTTGCGGTTGACCCACCAAGTGAAGTTGAGGAGCAGCTTTTGAAAGGTGCGGGCGAGGAAGGTGCGGTCGCGGTTACCGCGGGTGCCGGTGAGTTTGTAGACGCGCCAACAAGCCCACGCGTGCACGGGCGGATTCACATCGGAGAAATTCCATTCGTAAGCCGGAATTTGTCCGTTGGGGTGCATATACCATTCCCGCATCAGGAGATTGAGCTGGTGTTTGGCGAAGTGCGGATCGACGTGGGCAAATGGGATCATGTGGAACGCCAAATCCCAGGCGGCGAACCAGGGGTATTCCCACTTGTCGGGCATTGAGATGACGGTGCGGTTGTAGAGATGCCGCCAATCGGAATTGCGGATGGCCGTCCGTCCCGCGGGTGGTGGCGGTTCGTTGTTGTCGCCCTTCAACCAGTCGGCGACGACGTAGTGGTAGAACTGTTTAAGCCGGCGTAAGCCTGCGTGATGACTGCGGCACGAGCGGGATCGTTGGGGCGCCCGGGCAGCGTGGCATAAAAGTGCTCCGATTCGGTGCGACGAGCCTTTATGATCCGCGCAAACGAGGAACCAAACCAATCAGCGGCAGCGGTGGGGGCTTCCTCGGCCGCGGCGAAACGCGCACGCACGACGTGACTGGCCCCGGGCGCGAGTTCGATCTCGTGATGGGCGGTAAACTTGGTGCCTTTTTGCGCCGGATTTACGGCATCCGTTTCGCCGTGAACGACGCGGCGATGGAAGGCGTCCTTGACGTAGGGGGTGCAGTTGGGCTGACCGTAGAGGCGATCGTAGTTGGTCTCGTTGTCGGTGAAGTAGAGTGGGGCGTGGGCGTCTTCGACGGCGAAGCACCACTCGCCCAAGGAGTCTTGTCGACCCGCCACGCGGCCGGGGCCGGTGGCGGTGAGGTGAGGCTTGAGTTCGCAGCCCTCGTGCGCGCACCCCCAGGTCCAGGAATTGCGATACCACCACGTAGGCAGGATATGAATACGAGCATTATCGGGGCCCCGGTTTACCGCTTCGATTTCGATCAGGATGTCGTTGGGGCCGGCCTTGGCATAGCGCACAAAAACATCGAAGTAACGGTTCTCATCGAAGGCACCGGTGTCGACGAGTTCATACTCTGGCTGGGTGCGGTCGCGGCGTTGGTTTTCGGCGACGAGTTCAGCGTAGGGGAAGGCGGCCTGCGGGTATTTGTAGAGCGCCTGCATCCAGCTGTGGGTGGGGGTGCTTTCGAGGTGGTAGTAACACTCTTTGACGTCTTCGCCGTGGTTGCCCTCGTGACCGTTGAGCCCGAAAAGGCGCTCTTTGAGAATGGGGTCGGCGCCGTTCCAGAGGGCCAGACCGAAGCACAGCCGACCCTTTGCGTCGGTGAGGCCAAGCAGCCCATCCTCACCCCAACGGTAGGCGCGGGCGGCGGCTTGATCATGCGGAAAGGCGTTCCACGCGTCGCCATCGGCGGAATAGTCCTCGCGCACCGTGCCCCATTGGCGGTCGGCGAGGTAAGGCCCCCAGCGTTTCCAGTAGACCTCTTGACGGGCGTCTTGGTCGAGGCGTTGGAGTTCGGGTTGGTCGGAAAAGGGAACAGACGGAGCGGAATCGGGCATGCGAAAGACGAGACCCTAGTCGAATCAACCCAGATCGAAAGCAGATGTTGCTGAAATGCCGATTTAGAGTTTCCCGATTGTCGATTGAGGGGTAGGGCTGAACTCATGACCGAAAAACCCTCCAGCCTCGACGATAAAAAGCCGCGCGAAGCCCCACCCGGCAGCTCGGCGAATTTCACTCTCAAGCTCGCCGACCGTAGCCTGGACTACCGCGCCGAAGCCCAGTGGATTCTGCTGCGCAAGGACGACAAGCCCACGGCCGAAATGTTTTGCACGGCCTACACCGGGGCGGAGGATTCCCGCCCGGTCACCTTCGTTTTTAATGGCGGACCCGGCGCGTCCTCCGTCTACCTCCACATGGGGGCCATGGGGCCGAAACGGGTTAACCTCGACCCCAAGGGTCTTCCTCTTCCCAACTCCCCGAAACTCACGGAAAACGAAGAGAGCTGGCTCGCCTTCACCGACCTCGTCTTTGTCGATCCGATCGGAACCGGTCTCAGCCGGATGATTGAGGAGGACAAGCCCAAGGACGGTAAAACAGCCCCTTCCGCCGGAAACGGCGAGTCGGGCAAGCCCACCTCCGAATACTGGCGACTCAAGCGGGACCTCGAATCGATCGGCGAGTTCGTCCGCTCCTGGCTTTCAATTCACCACCGCTGGGAGAGCCCCGTCTTCATCGCGGGCGAGAGCTACGGCGGCTACCGGGTCGGGAAACTGGCTAAACTCTTGCCCAAGGACTACGGCATCGGGCTTGCCGGCGCGATTATCATCTCCCCGGCGCTCGAATTCGGTCTCCTCGATGCCACCCACTACAACGTCCTGCCCTGGATCGACGTGTTTCCCACCATGGCCGCCGCGGCCCTCGCCCATGGCCTCGCCCGCAAAGCGAAGGCAGATGAAGCTCCGCTGGATTACGCGCAACGCGCCCGTGACTTCGCCCTCAAAGAGCTCATGCCGCTCCTCACCATGGGCGACCTCATCGGTGCCGCCCAGCGCCAGCGCACCCTCCACGCCGCCGCCGATTACATTGGCCTTCCCCGCGAGACCGTCGTGCGCAAAGGTGGGCGGGTTGACCTGACCTTTTTCGCCAAAAATCTCCTGCGCGATCGCGGGCGCCACCTCGGCCTCTACGACGCCTCGGTTTCGGTGCAGGATCCCTTCAACGAAGAAGACACCCTTGATGCCCCCGATCCGACGTTGCACATCCTCGAACGGGTTTTTGCCTCCGGCATCAACACCCAACTCCGTCAGCACATCGGCCTCAAGACCGATCGTGACTACAAACTGCTGAGCATGCAGGTGAACACGGCGTGGAAGAACGACGAGCAACAGCATGCCCTCCAAAGCCAATTCGGTGCGGTCGACGACCTGCGCTACGGCATGAGCCTTAACGATCACATGGGCGTTTACATCACCCATGGCTACTACGACCTCGTCACCCCGTTTACCTCATCCGACCGCCTCGTCGCCCTCATGCGACTCACCCCGGCTCAACGCGAGAACCTCACCCTGAAGCACTATCCCGGCGGCCACATGTTCTACACCTGGGAATCCAGTCGTCGCCAACTTACCAGCGATATCGCGGCCTTCTACCAGAAATACAATCGTTGAACGCGTCGCTCCACCTTGCGGTCGAACCTAGGTTGGCAACTTGTCTGCCATCCCGGTCCGTCACGCCATCCTCCTTTTTCCGTTCCGGGTTTGCCCAATCCGGCTCCTCCCGAACGTTCGACGGCCAGACCGGAGTCAGTAGGGAATGCCGAGGACGAAGACAATCCAACACCCGATGAGGAGTTGCGACACCGTGCTTGCGCGGACGCCGGCGAAGCAGACGAAATCGCGTGCAAGCGCGGCTCCGACCGGGGGAGCTGATTGTGTTGCGTCCGAAATAAGGATGACCGGAAGGAGCGCGGTAGCTGAGCCTCGGGATTTTACCGTTACCGTCGTCGGGAGCCGGCGAAGGCCAATCCCAGGAGTCCGGCGAAGGCGGCGAACGAGGTCGGCTCGGGCACGGCGGACACGGTCGTGTAGTCGTGGCCGCTGGCAAAGGTCACGACCGCATCCGTGCCGTTTACCTCGATGAGCTGCAGGCCGAGGCTGATATTCGACGAGGCTTCCCCGGTCACGAGGTTGAACGCGTAGACGTAGGCGTCGGCACTCAGATCGATGACAATGCGGCCGGTTTGCGATCCGCCGTTGGGGGTGAAATTGACGGTCAATATGCTCTCCTCTGCGCTGATGGAATCGACGACGCCCGACGTGGAATTGGCGGCGAAGGTCAGGTTGCTGTCGAAATTGGTCGCAGTGTGGACGTTCCACACTTGCAGCGCGGCGGCGACGGACCAGTTGGCGTTGGTGGTGTTTTGTCCGGGCACGGCCGGCGGTTGATCCAAGGCGCCGTGGTAGATCACGACCGGTTGGAAGGTGAGCGTCACGGTGCCGGCGCCCGTGACGGTGAACAGTTCGTCGTAGTCAAATCGCGAATACTGGGTGTCGCCGCCGTTGCTGGAGGTGACATCGAGATAGGATGAGACGGTGAAGGCCCCGCCGCTGGCGCTGCCGCTGTAGGCGTAGTGATTGTTGCCGTAGGTGTAGAGTCCGCTGTTGAAGGTGAGGGTGTAGTCGGGGGTCGTGGCCGGACCAGGGCGCTGATTGTTCGGCACGCCGTTTTCCAGCAAACCTACCGTGACCACGGCGTGGGATGATGTCGCGAACGTGCAGACGAGGAAGAACAGGGCGAACGAGGCGCGGAATGAAGATTTCATGGAAAATCAGGCTTCGAGGCGGCGACGGCGACGGGTGGCTGCGAGAGTGAGCCCCATGAGTCCGGCCAGCGCGGCAAGCGAGGCGGGCTCCGGCACGGCGGACATCGTGTAGTCGGTGCCGCTCGCGCTACTCACGAGTGCCCCGGGCGTGATATCGGTGATGCGCAGGTAGAATTGCAGATCGAGATTGAAGGCGTTGCTGGTGTCGGGCCCTTTGACCTGCGCCCACGCGTTTTGACTGAAGAGGTGTGAATAGGTGAGGTTAAAGGTGCCGGTTTGGTTGGTTTCGCCGGACGGATTGAAGGTCAGGGTGATCGGGCTGGCTGAAAACGTCGTGGTGGTGTTCGTGCGCAGATCTTCGGTGCTTTGGCTAGCGACGAATGTGGTGGCATCCGAGTTGAGGCCGAAGATGACTGCGCTGGTCCAACCGGTGTTCGCGCCGCCGGAAGGGCTGATGCTGACGAACGGCGTGAGGGTCATCGTGACTGAACCGCTCGATTGCACAAAGAGCGTGTCGCTGAAGCTGAACGATTGGTTGCCGTTTGCGATCGGGTTTCCGCCCCCGGAATCGCGTTCGGCGAGCATGGCCATGGAAAGGGAAACGATCCCGTCGTTGATGTTGGCGCCAAAGGTGCGGGTTGTGCGGGTGCCGTTGGCGCCATTGAGGGTGCCGGAGACGACCGCACCGCTGTTGTAACTCAGCGTGTAGTCGCCGGGCTCGTTGATGGCGGCCGCGCCGCTGTTGTCAGAATAGGTGACTCCGGCGTGTAGGGCGACAGGAAGGAGGAGGAGGAGGAAACGTTTCATGGAGGTGCGGAGAGGAAGTTGAATAGTGGCTGGGAGCGCCGTCACTTGGTCCAATCGCGGTTTTTTGCAGCAGTGTTGCAAAAAAAGTTGGCGGGTAGGCGTTTGGTCACGCAGTCGTGGAAATTGTCGTTATTCCGCCCGTGCCCATGACTTCATCCAGACGTCTCCATCGCCCCGTTTCGCGCCTTGCCCGACTGGGTAAATACAGCTGCAGCTGGATCGTTTTTGTGGGCTGCTGGGTCCTGCTGCTGAGTGCAACCACCCGAGCGGCCGAGGCTTTGGCGGAGACCCCGCTCGCCGCGGAAAGTCGCTTACGGGCCGCGTTGGCTGAGCGGGGAGAGATGCCGCCTGATGCGGTCTCCGATCACCTCGAAGTGGATCTCGCCGAAGTGCTCATCAATTATCTTGGCCGCCCCGGCGACGCCGCCGAAGTCGAACAGCGACTCGGCAGCGTGCTGACCCGGGCCGAGGCGGTGACGCCGCTCGACCCCGCCTTTGTCGGTCGCGTGCAGCACGTGCTCGCTCAAGCCGCCATGGCGTTGGGTCAACCCGAGCTGGCCGGCACGCGATTTGATGCGGCGGTGATGACACTCACGGCTGCGCACGGGGAGGATGCGCGGCAGACTCTGACGGCGCGAATGGCCCGAGCGGTCTTGTATAGTCGCACCGGGCGCCCCGCCGATGCGGATGTAGAATCGGCCGATATCGTGAGGCGCTTCCGGGCGAACGATCCGGACTCGCTCCCAGCCCTCGATGCCTACGGACAACGCGCGGTCTTTCTGATTCGGCTCGGTCGTTTCGAAGATGCCGAAGCCCAGATTCGAGATCTGCTGGCGCGGCATGAGCAGTCGTCGGTGTTGCCGTTTTCTCAATACCAAACCCAGCTCAATAATCTGGCCTATCTCCTCAATCGGGCGGGTCGCCACGAAGAGTGTGCGGGGATCATGGCGGAGCTCGTGGCCGCCCGCACCGAAGCCTTGGGTCCGACCGCTGAGTCGACGTTGGTGGCCCGTTATAATCTCGCTTACGTTTACTTGGACCTCGGCCGCTACGAGGACGCGGAACTTATTTTCCTAACGGACCTGGCCTTTGCGGAATCACGGGATTCGCCGGGAAAATTCAGTCCGGCCGATTACTTGGGTCGACTCGGGGAAATGAATCTTAAACGCCGGGACTATGCTGCGGCCGAGCGTGATCTTCAGCGGGGGGTCGACTTGCTCGATGCCCCGGACACGTTGAAGACCCTTCATCAGGAGGACGCCGCCCGGGAACGTATGCGCGGGAGTTTGGTGTTGGCGCAACGCGCGACGGGAGATGGGGTTGCCATGCGCTCCAATCTGAGCCGCTGGCTGGATCAGACCGAGGAGCGTTTTCGGGCGCGTCTTAACTTCACGAGCGAGGCGGATCGGTTGGCCTTCTTCGCCCGAGAGCGTCCGCTCGACTTGGCGGCAACCGTGGGCGACCCCGCCCTTCTGGCGCGGGCGGTGTTGCGATTCAAAGGCGTGGTGCTGGACTCGATTCTGGAAGACCAACGTCTGGCGCTTGCGTCGGTCGATCCTGAAACCCGACAGCTTTTGCAGGACTACCAGGCTGCGCTGGCCGATGCCGATGCGGATTCGGCCGATCGGTTACTCGGATCTCGTCGCGATCAACTTGAACGTGAACTGGCGCGGAGGGCGCTGACGGCTGCCGGGCACCGTGAAGCGTTGTTGACCGATCCGGCGAAGGTGTTGGCGTCTCTGCCGCCCGGTGCCGCATTGGTCGAATACGTGCGCTACCGGGATCTCACGCCGGGCCCCGGACCCACGCGAGGGACATCGCTGCCGGAGTCGTATCTGGCGCTCGTCGGCTCCGCCATCCGGGGCTGGCAAATCGTCCCTCTCGGTGCGGCGACCGAACTCGATGCGGCGTTGGCGCGCTATCGAATTTTGGTGCGCCGGGGTGGTCCGATTGATTGGGCCCACGAGGTGCGCCGGCGAGTGTTGGATCCGGTGCGGGATGTGTTGCCCGCAGGGATTGAGGAACTCGTCATCGCGCCGGATGGTCCGCTCAACCAATTGGCCTTTGCCAGCCTGCCTGAGGAGGACGGTGGCTTCGTGGTGCAGTCACTCGCGTGCTCGTTTGTGACGAGCGGGCGTGATTTATTACGTCCAGAAACTCACGCGGACGACTCGTCTCGGGCGGAAGGCGGCAATCGGGTCTTGGCCGCGCCCATCGTGACTGTGCGGGCCGATTTGCCTGAGCTGCCGGGAGCTGAGGCCGAAGGCAGGGCGGTGGCGGCGTTGCTGACTCGTGCCGACCTACATGTCGGACCCGCCGCCACGCCCCAGGCCGTCGGTGCCGTGCCGTCGCCTCGTCGAATGCACCTGGCCTGTCATGCCGTGCTGCCGGCGAAAGGAGACCTCGACCCGGCGGCACAGTTGCGTGACACCGGTCTCGTTTTAGCCGGAGAGGATGGATTTTTGTCGGCGGCGGCGATTGCTGCGCTGGATCTACGGCACACGGAGTTGGTGTTTCTGAGCGCGTGTGATTCCGGGGGAGGGGAAAACGTGAATGGCGAAGGTGTTTTTGGTTTGAGGCGTGGATTTGCGCGAGCGGGAGCCCGGGCGCTGGTGATGACGTTGTGGCCCGTGGATGATCACGCCGGGCGCCAAATTATTGAAGGCTTTTATCAGGTGCTGGTTGCGGGTGGAGTCCCCCGGGCCGCGTTGGTTTCAGCGCAACGAGCGGCGCTCGCCCGGGCCCAAATCGATGGGATGGATCCGGTGACGGCCTTGCGTGAATTCGGAGCTTACACCGTGAGTTGGCAGCGTTGAAGGTGGATAATTCGAACGCTCCATTTCCTGAGGTTTTCGTTGCCCGACTCCGGGCGCACGAAGCCTCGGCGTGGGATGAAGCCTTTGGTCGACTGTGGCCGATTGCGGTGTTTTCAGCGCGGCGCACCCTGCCGGCACCGGCGACAGATGCAGACGACGTGGCCTCGGCGGCTTTGGCTGATTTTGCCCGTTTGGCGGTGCTGCCCGGATCGTGGCCCGAATGCGCGGCCATGGTGACGGTGATCGCGCGCCGACGGGCGTTATCGGTGTTGCGACAACGTTTCACGGGCAAGCGCCACGCTCTCGCGATCGAACCGCTCGGGGAGCATCTTGCGTCGACGCTGCCGGAACCGGCGGAAGTCGTCGCAACGGCGCTGGACTCCGCCTTGGTCTTAGCGGAACTGAGTGAATTAGAACGTGAGTTGCTCGAGGCGCATTTTGTAGAGGGCCTTAATTCGCAAGAGATCGGAGCGCGTCTGGGCCTCAATCCGGCGACGGTCCGCAGTCACCTTTCTCGCACTTTGCAAACCCTGCGTCGCCGATGGACGATGCGCGACACTTGAAACACTTCGGCCTTTTTTCACGATAATGTTTAATCGATTCCGTTCATGACACCCGAAGCGTTTCAAGATCTCGCCTTTCGCGCGCTGGAAAACCCCAGCGATGCCGTGTTGTGGGCGGAACTCGACGCGGTGTTGCACCAACACCCGGACTGGCGGGAACAGTGGATGCAGTTGGCGGCCGCCTATGGCCGGGCGGCGGAAATCTTGCCGGCGGAGGCTGCCACCCAATCGCCGCGCTCGACCACGGGCGCCGAAAGTGAGGGAAATGTGATTCCGGTGGAACGACTTGAGGCCTTGAGGAAGGTGATCTCGGTCGAAAAAGAATCAGCGGGAAAATCGACCTCGGCCGGATTCCGCTGGGCCTGGATTGGGGGCATGGCGGCCGCTTTGGTTATCGGATGGTGGGCTTGGGGAACGTCGGGTCGGGCCAAGGCTGAGACTGATTTGATGGCGTGGAGGGAAAGCGGTCCCGCCTCGCTGCAGCTCGCGTTGGCAGCCCCGCTGGAAGTGGTTTTGCGGGACGCATCCATTCCGGTGCAGCGAAGCACGGCGGGCCTCCTGACCTTGCGAAGTCCCTTGGTGGCGGCGGAGGCAGGCCCTGTGCCAATCGAGTGGTCGCGAGCGAGTGGTGAGGCGGAACAGGTCACAGTGATTTTAAGACAAGGAGACCAGGAGCTATGGCGCACGATGACCGGTGATGTCCGTGTCACCACTCCTTCACTACGTCAGGATGCGGTCTATGCTTTGGAACTCCGCGTGGAGGATGTCGCTCTCTTGCGTGATGAGTTTGTGACCGTGGGGAAGGCCCACTCGACGGATTTGCATCGGTCCAACGATCTTGGTCGAATTCTCGCGGCGGCCACCGCCAGCCCGGCGCGACTAGGCGAGGCGGTGCTGGCGTGGTGGGCGCTGCCGCCGGAAGTCCGCCAGAGTGAGAATGGCCGACGAATCGGAGCATGGCTCGCGGTCTTAGCGCGCCAACCCGATATGCTCGCCGCCGTGCGAAAGTGAGCGGGGGGGCCACCCAAAGGCACCAGTAGCGCAACGGAGATTTCGTGGGTGCTGGCATAGGGCTATCCGCATCTCGCAAACTTCGCGGAACCTTTTCTGTCTGAACCTTCCAGTCGGTAGCGGGAATGCCGCCGTTCCTGCCGGCGGTCGGGCATAGATCAGGAACCTACTGGCTGTTTTGGTGCGTTGCGCCCCGTTACCCCTTTCAGGGCCGGAAGGTCTTGAGCTTTTCCAAGTAATCGGCGGGGTGGATGGCTTCGGGAAGGTCTAAAGGCGCGGCGGTAGGAGCGTTTTGACGAGTCTCGTCGACAAGTGCGCGCCAGGCGTTGCGTTTGCCCACCGGACCCCGTCCCAGCAAGGAGCTGAGGCGTTCTTGCAGGACCGGATTGGCGTCGACGATATTGTAGTTTTCGTCGGGATCGAATTGCAGGTCGTAGAGCATGGTCTGCAGCACTTGATCCTTGGCATTCACAAACTCCGTGTAGGCGTAACGCGTGGTGCGAACGGAGTCGCCCAGAATGTAGCGGGTGAAGGCGGCGGTTTTCCACGGTGCGGAGGAATCTTTGAGCAAGGGAACCAACGAAGACCCGTGAAGATTGAAGGGGGATTCGTCGTTATCCACCGTTGCCGCCGGTCGCCCGATGCCGGTGAGGTCGCAAAGGGTCGGATAGAGGTCGACCGTCTCGATCAGAGCGGAGACGCGTTGGCCTCCGGCGAGGTCGGGATCCCGAATGATAATGGGGATCTGGGTCGAGGTGTTGTAGAGGGCATGTTTGGCCCACAAGGTGTGTTCGCCGAGGTTCCAACCGTGATCACCCCACACCACGATGGTGGTCTGGTCGTAGAGCGAAACGCCTGCTGAGTCGTAGGTGGTCTTGAGCTTTTCGATGATTCGTTCGATTTGAGCGTCGACGTAGCTGACGCTGGCATAATACCCGCGGATGAGTGTGCGGGCGTAGTGGTCGGTCAGACGAGTTTTGTCTTCGTCGGCGTAGGCCAGATCAGAGTAATTGCGCAGCTCATCCCAGCGATGGATGGAGCGGTTGGGCGCGTTGATGGGTCGAGCGTAGTTGGGTGGGAGTTGGATCGATTCCTCGGGGTAGAGGTCCCAATATTTCTTAGGCGCCCAGAAAGGCAGGTGAGGGCGCGGGATACCGACGCAGTAGAGGAAGGGGGAATCTTTGAGGGCGTCGAGTTTGGCAATCACGTCGGTGGCGTTGCGACCGTCCTCATAAGCGTCGTCCCGGTTCTTGTCGCCGGTGCCAATCTCGTAGGCGGGAATACCGCGCCAAGCGTGTTCCTCCTTTTTGAGATCGTCCCACAGCGATCCATCGTCGTCTTTGTTGTGGTAGACCTTGCCGACGGAATGGAGCGTGTAGCCGTGGTTTTTGAAGTGTTGGGGGAGGGTGACACCGGGGTGATTCACCCCGGCGGGAGTGCCCGCATCCTCGAGATCGAGTCGCGACGTGTAAGTCCAGTGTCGGCCCCAGTGTTGGCCGGGTTCCTTGTAGGGACGGGAGCCCGTCATTAAGCTCAGGCGCGAAGCGCCACAGATCGGGACCGAACAGTAGGCACGTTCAAATATCGTGCCTTCACGCGCCAATTGATCCAGAGCGGGCGTGTGCATGATGGACTGACCGTTGAGCGTCGGCACTTGGTTGAATCCCTGCAACTGAGGTCGCAGATCATCGACCAAGATCATCATGACATTCTTAGGCTTCGCCGCCGTGGATGGACTGGCGAGCAGAGCGATAAGTCCGGCCAGACCGAGGAGCTGACGGAACGAACTGAGGCTGGGGACCACGGGGCGGGATGAGAAAAGTTGGACAAGGGACATGGGCAAAGAATTGAGGATTTCAGTAGTGGCTGGGACGATAGTCACGGTCGGAAAGTTGGCCTTCGAGTTCGGGGGTGACTTTCTTCCAAGCGGATGATCGGTCCAAAGGGTGGAGCGTGGGTTTCAGTAGGATTGAAGCCGGCTGCTCCAATACAAAGTCATGTTGTTCCTGGAGCAAAGTGTGGAGGCGTTGGCGCATCCGTTTCACGGTTTCGGCGTGAGCGGGATCTCCCGCCAAGTTGTGATGCTCAAAGGGATCGGCGTTGACGTCGTAGAGCTCCAGCTCCGGCG